>NZ_JBEYFP010000222.1:0-8898 GCF_040634455.1 Kitasatospora sp. NPDC007106 | reverse complement strand
AGCGCACGGTGCCCGGGTGGGGCGGCGGCACCGCATGAGAGAGCGCTCTCTCAGGGGAAGATAGGAGCGCCCCCAAGGGGTGTCAAGGAGTCATGAGGATGCTCCGTCAACGGATCGATGTCCGCGCCCCTCGCTCCGACACATCGTCAGAGAGCGCTCACCGGACGGGCATCGACCGAGGCGCCTCCGGAGGCGCACGGGCCGGCCCGGCGGGCGGCGCCGGTCGGCCGGGAAACTCGGGCGACCGCCGCGGGACCGGCCGCTACGATCGGCGCCGCACCCGATCACGGCGGCCGATCCACCGCCCGCCCCGCGGACGACGTGGAGGACTTCCGATGGCGCAGGCGCCCGAACAGCAGGCCGGTCGTACCGAGGAGCAGGCCGACCGTCCCGAGGAGCAGGCCGACCATCCGGAACGGCTGACGGCCGGCCACCCCTTCCGGCAGTGGAAGACCTGGCGGATCCCCGGCACCGGGCTGACCCTCACCGGCTACTCGCGGGCCAACGACAAGACCTTCTTCCACATACCCGAGCTGCGTTGCAGCCTCGACGCCGGGCTCTGCGAGGGGCGGCAGCCGGACACCGTCTTCCTGACCCACACCCACGCCGACCACGCCAAGGACATCGACTTCCTCGCCGCCAAGGCCTCCGGGGTGGACATCCACCTGCCCGCCGCGGCCGTCCCCTTCGTAGAGTCCTACCTGCGCTCCTCGGCCGAGCTGAACCACGGTCCGGAGTACGACCCGGCGCTCGCCGGGCACCGGCTGCACGGGGTGCAGGGTGGCGACACGTTCTCCTTCGGCCGCGGCGGCCACCGCGTCCGGGTGGTGGAGTGCGAGCACAAGGTGCCCTGCGTCGGGTACGCCTTCTCCGAGGTGCGCACCGCCCTCTCCCCCGCGTACGAGGAGCTGCGGCGGACGCTGCTCGCCGAGGGGCGCGGCGCGGAGTTCGGGCGGCTCGTGGCGCAGCGCCGCAGGGAGGGCGCGGAGGTCGACCGGGAGGTCGTCCGGCCGCTGTTCGCCTACCTCGGCGACACCCACGTGAACGTCTTCGAGCGGAACCCGTGGCTCCTGGAGTACCCGGTGGTGATCACCGAGTGCACCTACCTGGACGACGCCGAGCTGGAGCGGGCGGACCGGGTCGGGCACACCGTGTGGAGCCGGCTGCGACCGGTGGTCGAGGCGCACCCGGAGACGCTGTTCGTGCTGACGCACTTCAGCCTGCGCCACTCCGATCGCGAGGTCCTGGAGTTCTTCCGGACGGAGAGGGAGCGGGGCGGGCCCGGCAACGTGCTGCTCTGGGTGCACCCGGAGAGCAGCCTGCCGGAGCAGCACCAGCGGACCGACGGCTGACCGGCACTCCGGACCGATGCGAACCGAACCCCTGATCATGTCCTCAGACCGAGCCTCGAAGGGCAGGAGCGCCGCCGTGCCCGAGACCCCGCCCGAACCGCGCACCGCGGCCCTCGCCGACCCTGATCCGGTGGTGCGGGAGCGGGCCGTGCGCGATCTCCGGTCCCGGGGCACAGCGGAGCTGGACACCCTGCCGGCCCTGCTCGGGCTCTTCGGCGACCCGGACCGGAGGGTGGCGTGTCTGGCACGCATTGCGGTCGAGGAACTCGGGGCACCGGCCGTCCCCGTGCTGCAGCGGATCCGGCGTTCCGGGCCGGGACGGCTGCGGCCCGCCGCGCTGACGGCCCTGGCCGAGATCGGCGGCGAACCGCTGCTGTCCGAACGGGACCGGGCAGCCGTCGAACGGCTGGTCCGGATCAAGCTGACCGCCGATCGACCGCAGCCGCTCTCCGCCTGCTGGCTGTACTGGATCGCGGTGGCCGGCGGTGACCAGCAGGGGATCATGCAGGTCCTCGGGCTGACCGGGCCGCGGCCGGTGACCTTCGAGCTGGGCACCGCGATCGTGGACGCGGACGCCCACGGCTGCGGTGACGACGAGCCGGGCAGCCCGGTGGGGCGGGTGTTCGTGACGCCCGAGCTGGACGGCTGGACGCTGGTGGCCGGCGCGTGGTGCGACCCGTGCGATCCGGAGCTCGGCGAGCAGGTGCGGGGGCAGGTCGTCGAACTGAGCGCACGGTACGGCCGCGCGCAGGCGTACTACTTCGGCGCACAGAACGACGGTTCGGCCTGGCTGGTCGCCGAGAACGGCTCGGTGGTGCGCCGCTACAAGGAGGCCGGCGAACCCGACGACCGGCTGTGGACCCTCGGCGAGCCACTGGAGTGCGAGCGTGCCCGGCGCGCCGAACTCGGGCTGCCCGTCCCGTGGGACGACACCGTCCGGGAGGACCTGGACGACGCCGAGGACGAGTGGCGGTGGGAGGCGTTCGGCCTCGCACCCGCGGTGGCCGCGGCCCTGAGCGTCGATCCGCTGACGATCGGACCGGGCACCGTGGTACGGGGGACGCCGGTGATCGCGCTGACACCGATCGGTGTCGCCGAGGGCGTGCCGCGCGGCGCCTACGCGGTCTGACGCCGCGCCCGGCACGATCCGGAAGAGCAGGCCTACCGGCCGTTCTTGTCCGGGTCGACGGCGAGGGTGATGACGCCGAGGTGGCCGCCGCCGTCCTCGGTGATCTTCAACAGCATGGCGGGCTTGTAGATGCCGTCGCCGTCGTTGAAGGTGTCGCGGCCGGTGTGCGCCGCGTAGGGCTGCTCGGCGAGGACGGCCGAGTTGAGCTTCTCGTCCATCATCAGCTGGGTGGTGAGGGTGCGTTCGTCGTTCACGTGCACCATGGCGTGGATGTGCACGGTGCGGCCGGAGTACCAGCCGGGCCAGATGGTGGTGAAGGAGACGATGCCGTTGGTGTCGGTGACCTGGGCGCCGCGCAGGTAGCGCTTGTCGTCCTGCGGGACGAGGTCGGCCTGGCTGCCCCCGCCACCGCCACCGCCGTTACCGTCGGGGCGGCCCGGTGCGCCACCGGGGGCTCCGCCGCCGCCCGTGGAGAGTGCCTCGGCGCCCGAGTAGTGGCCGGCCGCGTCGCAGTGCCAGATCTCCACCACCGCGTCGGGCACGGCCCGGCAGCTCTCGCTGTCCTGGACGCGGATCGCCAGCCGCAGCCGGGAGCCCTGCCGGTCCTCGCGGATGTCGGAGCGCACCTTGTCGGCGTCGAAGTAGTACGGGCCCTGGGTGGTCGAGGGCGCGAGCGTACAGGTGTTGGCGCCGGCGAACAGGCCGGTCAGGTCTGCGGTGCCGGTGGCCTGCGGCGAGACGCTGACGGTGGCACCGTCGGAGGCGGTGGCCGTGGTGGTGCTGCCGCCGCCCCGGCCGCAGGCGGCGAGCAGCGCGCCGAGCCCGATGCTGCCGAGCCCGGCCAGGGCGGTCCGCCGGCTCACCCGCCGGCCCTCGTCGTGGTCGATGTCCATGCCACGATGCTGGGCCGCCCTGATGAGATCGGGCTGTGGACACGCTCGACCGGCCATGAGAAGACCGTTTCCCGGCCGGGTCCGTCAGGAGCCGGCCGGGCCGGCCCTGCCAGCGGGGATCAAGGGCTCAGCACGGCTGCCGCCAGGCGTCGAGCTCCAGGTGCTTGGTCATGGAGCTGAGGCCGATCTGGCGGCTCTTGGCGCAGTACTGCGCGTTGGGCGTCTTGTACTCGACGTGGAAGACCGCCTTGCCGGCCGTGATGAAGGGTTTGAGGGCGTCGCACTCGTCGAACTCGGCGCACTGCTCGTTGACGGCGAAGTCGAAGTCGCCGACCAGGGCGGGGATCTGGTCGAGGTCGTTCTTGAGGCCGACGGCGAGGCCCCGGTCGTGGGCGAGCTTGGCGATGGCCTTGTTGTAGGCGAGCTGGTCGCCGGCGCTGATCTGGAATCCGGTGTCGGCGCGGTAGTTCTCCACCAGGTCCGGTTCGACGCCGTCGAAGCCCTTGTCGCGGCACATGTCGAAGCGCTTGGCCATCAGCGGGAGCAGGACGTCGGTGCGGCGGATGTCCAGTGAGGACTCGCCCTTCCAGCCGTTCGCCCCGCCGAGGACGGTCTTGGGGAAGCTCTTGGCGTCGGAGCGGTAGTCCTCGTACGCGCCGACGTTGACGTAGCAGATGACCTTGCGGCCCTTGGCGTGCAGCGCGGCGACCGTGGCGGCGTCGTTCTCGAAGCCGTCGATGTCGTAGACCGGCACGTCGACGCCGGTGTCGACGCGGCCGTCGAGCTGCCACTGCCAGGCCGTGCGCGGGGCGGGCTGCCAGCGGGCGGCCGTGGTCGGGCGGCCGCCGGTCGGACTGCCGGAGGGGGCCGTGTCGTTGCCCGGGGTCGGCGAGGGGCTCGCCGAGGAGGTGCCGCTCGCGCTCGCGGACCCGGACGGGGCCGGGTTCGCCGTACCGGACGGCGCCGCGGTGGGCTCGTCCGGGTCGGGGCCGTCGTCGTCGCCGCCCCCGCCGGAGCACCCGGCGAGGGTGAGCAGCAGGGCGGCCGCGGCGAGGGCGGCGGGGTGGCGGCGGGTCATGGGTCGGTCTCCGTCCGGGTGGGCGTGAGGGCGGGCCCCGCGAGGGCCGGTGTCAGGGCCGGCGACAGCGTCCGCCACGGGTTGTCGCCGTCGCCCGGTGTCGCGTAGTGGACGGCGGCGCCGCGCAGCCTGGCCTCGCGGGGGACGGCGCGCAGCCGGCCGGACGGCACGCCGTGCACCAGGTGGCAGAAGAGCTCCGGCGGGTGGTCGGCCGTCCAGCGCGGCACGGGAGCCGCCTCGTACGCCTGCCAGTCTCCCTCGAAGGTGACCAGCAGGTCGGCAACCCCGCCGTCGGCGTAGGCCGGGTCGGGGTGGGTGCCGTGGCCGAGGACGACGCTCTCGCAGCCCAGGGCGCGGGCGGCGACGGTGAGCCGCCGCTGGTAGGGCAGGAACGCCGGGTCGGTGCACGCCTGGTCGAAGTAGACGCCGTCGGTGCCGTACCAGGCGCGGTGGCGCTGGAGGTCCTCGGCCACGGCGGCGTGCGGGCGGCGGCCGTAGCCGGTGTCGACGTAGCCGAGGATGCGGACCCCGGCCTCGCGGAGTTCGGCGACGGGTTCGGCGAGCACCGGGTCGGGTGCCTCGCCGGGGCCGTCGGCGGCGTTGACGACGACGCCGTACAGGCGCGGTGCGGCCCGGACGAGGGCCCGCCAGGCGGACGGGTCCTCGGCCGGGTGCACGTAGAGCGGTACCAGCAGTCGCTCCTCCATCAGGCGGCGCGCCCCTGGCTGTCGTTCGGGCCGTCCTCCGCGGCGGCCTTCAGGCCGTGCCAGAGGTCGGCCAGCGAGTCGGCGAGCGTGGTCCGCGGCTCCCAGCCGAGGGCGCGGGCGGTGGAGATGTCGGCCTGCTGCCAGGAGACGGCGGCGGAGCGCTCGGATCCGGCGCCGTGCTCCTCGATCCGGCCGGCGAACCGCGCTGCGGCGACCAGGGCGTCGGCGACGGCGCGGACGGGCCGGGCCTCGCCGCCGGCGATGTTGACCACCGGGGGCAGCGGGTGGGCGGCGGTGAGCACGGTGCCGACCGCGCGGGCGACGTCGCGGGCGTCCACGAAGTCGCGGTGCGCGGAGAGGTCGCCGAGGGTGACGGTGCCGTCGGGGCCGACCCGGCGGAGCTCGGCGGCGAGCCGGCCGGCCAGCGAGGTACCGGGCGCGCCGGGGCCGATCGGGTTGAACACCCGCAGCACCACGGCGTCCTGGCCTTCGGCGGCGGCGTCGGCGACGGCCAGGGTGCCGGCGAGCTTGGTGGCGCCGTACAGGCCGCCGGGCCGCGGGGCGGCGGTCTCGGCGAGCGAGCTGCCGTGCTCGCAGGCGCCGTACTCGGCGGCGGAGCCGAGGTGGACGAGCCGGGTGCCGGGCAGTGCCGCGCGCAGGGCGGCGGCGAGCACGGCGGGGCCGCGGGCGTTGAGGCCGGTCTGCAGCAGGGCGTCGCCGGTGACGGCGCCGGCGCAGTTCACCACCGCGGCGGGGCGGAGGTCGGCGAGCAGTGCGGCGAGGCCCTCGACGGTCTCGTTGGCGAGGTCGATCCGCAGGTCGGCGGCGGCGGAGTGGCCGGCGCGGAGCACCCGCGCACCGGGGAAGGTGCGCAGGTGCTCGGCGATGTGGCCGCCCAGGAAGCCGGTGGCTCCGAGGACGAGGACGTCCATGGGTCAGGCACCCCGCAGCAGCAGGTCGCGGTTCTCGCGGAAGTCGGCGTTGGCCCGGTCGTAGTCGTCGGGGCGGCCGATGTCCAGCCAGTAGCCGTTGAACTCGTAGGCCTGCGGCGGGGTTCCGGCGTCCAGCAGGTCGAGGACGAGGTCGTCGAAGCCGAGCGGCTTGCCGGGGGTGTACCGGGTGAGGGTGGTCTTGGAGAGGCCGTAGACGCCCATCGAGACGTGGTAGTCCATGCTGGGCTTCTCGCGGAACTCGGTGACCCGGCCCTCCTCGGTGGTGAGGACGCCGAAGTCGATGTTGACCTTGCGGGCGTAGGTGGCGATGGTGAGCGGCGCCTCGGCGTCGATGTGCTGCTTGAGCACGTCGCCGTAGGCGAGGTCGGTGAGGACGTCGCCGTTCATGACGAGGAAGTGCTCGGGCAGGGTGTCGAGCATGGTGAGCAGCGGGCCCATGGTGCCGAGCGGGGTCTCCTCGGTGGTGTAGGAGACGTCGATGCCCCACTGCGACCCGTCGCCGACGTACGCGCGGATGATGTGGCCGAGGTGGCCGATGGCGAGGGTGCAGCTCTCGAATCCGGCCGCGACGAGCTGGCGCATGACGATCTCGAGGATGGCGTGCTGGTCGCCGATGGGCACGAGCGGCTTGGGCAGCGCGGTGGTGTACGGGCGCAGGCGGACGCCCTTGCCGCCGGCCAGGATGACAGCGTGCATGCTGGTGCTCCTTGTCTGTGTGCGGTGGTGGCGGGGCGCGGGTCAGACGTTGTACAGGTCGGTCTTGTAGCGGGCCAGGTTGGCCGGGTCGCGGAAGAACTCGATGGTGTGCAGCAGGCCCTCCTCCAGGGAGTGGGCGGGGGCCCAGCCGGTGGCCTCGCGCAGGCGGGTGGCGTCGGCGACCAGGCGCATGACCTCGGAGGCGGCGGGGCGGATGCGGTCGGTGTCCTCACGGACCGTCAGGTCGGCGTCCATCAGCTTGCCGACCAGGGTGACCAGGTCTCCGACGGAGATCTCGCCGCCGGTGCCGGCGTTGAAGGTGCGGCCGACGACCTGCTCGGCGGGGGCGGTGCCGACGGTCGCGAACGCGGCGGCGGTGTCCTTGACGTAGAGGAAGTCGCGGGTGGGGCGGAGGTCGCCGAGGGTGATGGTGCGCTCCCCCGCCGCGACCTGGCCGATGACGGTCGGGATGACGGCGCGCATGGACTGGCGCGGGCCGAAGGTGTTGAACGGACGGAGCGTCACCACGGGGGTCTCGAAGCTGGCGTGGTAGCTGTCCGCGAGCCGGTCGCCGCCGGCCTTGGAGGCCGCGTACGGGGACTGGGTGTTGATCGGGTGGTCCTCGGTGATCGGGACGGTCTGCGCGGTGCCGTAGGTCTCGCTGGTGGAGGTGTGCACCAGGCGCGGGATCTCCAGGTGGCGGACGGCCTCCAGCACGTTGAGGGTGCCGGTGACGTTGGTCTCCACGTAGGAGTGCGGGGCCTGGTAGGAGTACGGGATCGCGATGAGCGCGGCCAGGTGGTACACCGCGTCGGCGCCCTTGACCAGGCCGGTCACCGAGCCGGGGTCGCGGACGTCGCCGAGCACGATCTCCACGTTGTCCAGGACGTCCTGGCCCAGGGTCTCCAGCCAGCCGAACGAGGAGAAGGAGTTGTACTGGACCATCGCGCGGACGCGGTGGCCGTCGGCGACGAGCTTCTCGACCAGGTGCGAGCCGATGAAGCCCTCGGCTCCGGTGACGGCGGCGGTGGTGGCGGTGGTGCTGCTCATGGACGAGCCTCCGGTGGTGTGGACGTGTGGGTGTGCCTCGCGGGCCCTGGACGGGGCACGCGGTGGGGGGTACGTGGGTGCCGTCGGTGCGGCACGGGCCCGTTCGGGCGGGTGGCGCGTCAGCCGTGCGCGGTGCGCGTCATCTGTGCGCGGTGACGCGGCCGGTTCTGGCGCGGGCGGCGAGGACCAGCGCGCCGACGGCGAGGCCGGTGGCGGCCAGCCTGGCCGGGGTGGCCCAGGCCGGGTCCAGCGCGCCGGCGGTGCTCTCCGCGACGGCGGCCGCGGTACATATCAGTGCGGGCGGCCACACGGCGCCGAAGACCTGGAGCAGCAGGGCCGTCCAGAGCAGGGCGCCGAGCAGCAGCAGTCCGCCGAGCTGCACCGGGCCGGGCAGGGCGCCCGTCCAGAGCAGCGCGGCGCCGGTGCCGAGGGCGGCGAGGACGGCGAGGTAGCCCGCGAGGAGCCTGACGAGCGTGCGGTCGGTGCGGTTGCGGAACTGGTCGGCGGTGGTGCTGGTGTACAGCGCCGTCACCGAGCGGCTGCGGAACCGGAAGAGCAGCCATTCCGCGAGCCCCATGGTGAGGGTCAGCGCGACGGCGGCCGAGGCGCCGCCGGGCACCGCGGGCCGCCAGGGGTCGCCGAACGAGGCGGTGATCACCAGCGCGCCCACGGCGAGGCCGAACAGGCCGTGCGGCAGGCTGTCGGCGAGCGGCACGCCCGCCTCCGGCGTCTTGTCGCCGGCCTTGAGCCGCTGCCCGATCTCGATGCCGGCGAAGACGGCGGCGAGGAGGAGCGACAGCGCCGGGCCGGCGATCCGCAGCCAGTTCGGCAGGTCGACCGCGAGGGTGGCGGCCGCACCGGCGGTGGTCGGTGCGAGCGCGCCCATCAGCCGCTTGGCCCGCCGGGTCACCAGTAGCACGGTGGCCGAGGCGAGGTAGAGCGACTGCCCCGCGGCGAACAGCAGCACCGCGGTGTCCGCCCCGGCGAGGGCGGCCGCGCCGGTGCCGAGCGCGGTGGCGGTGAGACCGCCGCGCAGCAGG
>NZ_JBEYFP010000221.1:0-8916 GCF_040634455.1 Kitasatospora sp. NPDC007106 | reverse complement strand
CGAAGGCGATCTGGACGTCTCCGACGCCCTGGCTGCTGGAGAGCCACTCCGCCCCGCCGAGGTCGAGTCTCGGCTTCGGCATGCGCCCCGCGCCGGTCACCGTGTCGGTCGCCATCCCCTGCTCCTTCCGCTGTCGTCCGGGCTCCAATGTAGCCAGCGGCCGGTCGGCGGCGGGGCGACTTCGGTCCGCGGGCGGGCGATGCGGCGGATCGTCCGCCGGGCGGCGGCCGGCTGTGGTAGACACGGCCGCCATTGGCCCGTCCGGCGGCACGGGGCTGCGAGAGTGGTGCCCGCACGATCGTTCAGCCTCCAGGGAGCAGCCGATGGACCGCCGGGCCGGCACGCGCGCCGATGTGATCCCGATCTCCGACGCCCCGTCAGCCCCGGGCGCCGGGTCGGCGACCGCGACCCGGCCGGCGCCGGTGCCCCGGCCGACCCGGCCGGCGGGGCACGGCCGGGTGGGGGTGGTGCTGGTCTCGCACAGCCAGGAGCTGGCGCTGGCGGTGCGCCGGCTCGCGCTGACGCTGTCCGGCAGCGACGACCCGGCGCCGGTGTCGGCGACCGGCGGCACCCCGGACGACGGCCTCGGCACCAGCGCCGTCCTGGTGGTGGCCGCCGCCCGGCGGGTCGACCAGGGGCACGGGGTGGCCGTCCTCTCCGACCTGGGCAGCGCGGTCACCACGGTGCTGGCGCTGCTGGCCGACGCGGACGAGCACGGGCTGCCCTTCCCGGTGCGGTTCGCCGACGCACCGTTCGTGGAGGGCGCGGTGGCGGCCGTGGTCACCGCGACGGCCGGGGGCGACCTGGCGGCCGTGCTGGACGCGGCCGAGGAGACGTACCGGCAGCACAAGACCGGTCGGCCCCATTTGTGACGGAACGCCCTCCCGGCGGCTCGGCGCGCCGCTAGCATCGGCCGGGAGCGCGGGGCGGGGAGAGGCTCCGGCCGAACGGGGGGAGTCCCAGCATGCGCGTGGTCGTCACCGGCGGAGCCGGCTTCATCGGCGCCAACCTCGTCCGGGAGCTGCTGGCCCGCCCGGAGGTCGCGGAGGTCCGGGTGGTGGACGACCTGTCCACCGGCGACAAGGCGAACCTGGACGGCCTCGGCGTGACGCTGCACCAGGGCACGGTCCTGGACGCGGCGCTGCTGGACGAGGCCTTCGCGGGCGCCGACGCCGTGGTGCACCTGGCCGCGCTGCCCTCGGTGCCCCGCTCGGTGAAGGACCCGCTGGCCAGCCACCACGCCAACGCCACCGGCACCCTGGAGGTGCTGGAGGCCGCCCGCCGCGCCGGCGGGCTGTACGTGGCGGCGGCGTCCTCCTCCTCGGTGTACGGGGCCAACCGGGAGCTGCCCAAGCGCGAGACCATGCGCACCGCACCGATGAGCCCGTACGCGGTGAGCAAGCTGGCCACCGAGGCGTACCTGGCGGCCTACCACCACTGCTACGGGCTGGGTGTGCTGCCGCTGCGCTTCTTCAACGTCTTCGGCCCGCTGCAGCCCGCCGGGCACGCGTACGCCGCGGTGGTGCCGGCCTTCCTGGACGCGGCGCTGGCCGGCCGTCCGCTGACGGTGCACGGGGACGGCGGGCAGAGCCGGGACTTCACCTACGTCGGGACGGTCGCCCAGGTGCTCACCGAGGCGGTGCTGCGCCGGGTCGTCCACCCGGACCCGGTGAACCTGGCGTTCGGCACCCGGACGACGCTGATGGAGCTGGTCGGCGAGCTGGGCTCGGTGCTCGGCCGGCCGCTGGAGACCGAGCACACCGAGCCGCGGGCCGGGGACGTCCGGGACTCGCAGGCCGACAACGGGCGGCTGCGCGAGCTGTTCCCGGACGTCCGGGCGGTGCCGCTGCGGGAGGGCCTGGAGCGCACCGCGGAGTGGTTCAGCTCCCGCTGACCTGCGGCTCGAAGGAGAAGACGGTGTGCTCGGCGCCGGCCAGGGCGAGCGCCAGCCGGTGCCGGGCGTAGTCGTCGAGCGGCGGCAGCGCGTCCGGGGCGAACCAGCCGACCTCCAGCGACTCGTCGTCGTTCACCCGCGCCTCGCCGGCCAGCAGCCGGCAGCGGAAGGTGAGGTCGAGGTACTGGGCCCGGTCGCCGTTGGGGTACTCCAGCAGCGGGGAGACGGTCACCGAGGTGAGCCGCTCGGGCTCGACGCTCACCCCGGTCTCCTCCAGCACCTCCCGGGCGAGGCCCTCGGCGGGCTGCTCGCCCGGGTCGAGGATGCCGCCGATCAGTGCCCACCGGCCGTTGTCGCTGCGGCGGTTGAGCAGGACGCGGCCCTGCCCGTCGACGATCACGGCGGCGACGCCGGAGAGCCAGAGCGGGCGGGTGCCGACGAGGGCACGGAGATCGGCGAGGAAGCTCGGAATGGCCATGGCCCGACCCTAACCCGCCGGGCCCGGCCGGGCCTTCGCCTGCCGGAGTCAGCCCCCGGCGGGGCGCGGCAGCGGCCGGGCCGGGGAGCCGACCACGACGGTGCCGGGCGGGACGTCCCGGGTGACCACGGCGGCCGCGCCGACGAAGGCGTCCTCGCCGACCGTCCGGCCCTGCAGCACCACGGCGTTGGAGCCGACGGTGGCGCCGTCGGCGAGCCGGACGGACCCGGAGACGTTGCCGCCGGGGTAGACGGTGACCCGCTCCCCCAGCACCGCGTCGTGGCCGACGGTGGCGTTGTAGTGCACCTGACTGTGCGCGCCGAGCCGGACGCCGCTGGAGACGTACGCGCCGCCCATCACCAGGCAGCCGGGGGCGAGTTCGGTCTCCGGTGCGATCAGCGCCCGCGGGTGGACGAGCACGGTGGGCTCGCCGCCGGCCGCGTCCAGCAGGGCGGCGAGGCGCAGCCGGACGTGCGGGTCGGCGATGCCGACCAGGTAGTGGCTGCCGGGCGGCAGGTCCTCGGGGGCGAGCACCTTGAGTCCGCGGACCTCGGTGCCGCGAGCCCGGTCGTCGAGGAAGCCGGCCACCGGGACGCCGGCCGCGAGTGCGGTGTCGAGTGCCTCGCGGCCGACGCCCCCGGCGCCGGCGATCCAGAGCTGGGCTTCGGTCATGGCTCCATCATCGGCCTGCGGCGGCGGGTGAGACGGCGGACGGGGCGGCCTCCTCGGCCTCCCGCGGGGCGATCAGCGGGACGACCACCCGCACCGGCGGCTCGGCCGGGACGGGGAAGCCGGGGTTGACGCCGCCCGCCGCGGTGATGCCGGCGGGCCGGAGCAGCACCTTGACCGTCAGCAGCAGGATGCGCAGGTCGAGCAGGAGCGAGCGGTGCTCGACGTACCAGAGGTCGAGTTCGATCCGCTCCGGCCAGGTGATCGAGTTGCGGCCCCGGACCTGGGCCCAGCCGGTGAGGCCGGGGCGGACGGCGAGTCGGCCGCGCTGGCGGTCGGTGTAGTGGACGACCTGTTCCGGCAGGGTCGGCCGGGGGCCGATGACGCCCATCTCCCCACGGGCGACGTTCCACAACTGGGGCAGTTCGTCGAGGCTGGTGGTGCGCAGGAAGGTGCCGAGCCGGGTGATCCGTGGAGCGTCCGGCTCGTCGGCGTAACGTTTCTCCCGCATGGTGCGGAACTTCAGGATGTCGAACTCCTTGCCGTGCCGTCCGGTGCGGGTCTGCCGGAACAGCACCGGGCCCCCCATGGTGCAGCGGATCAGCACGACGATCAGCAGGCCGAGCGGGACCGCGACGATCCCCGCAGCCGCGGCGATCAGCAGATCGCCGCCGCGCCTGATACCTCCCCCAACGGGCTGCATGCTCTCCCCCCAACGGGTGTGGTGGTGTGGACGGGCCCTCAGCCGACCGTCCAGGGCAGACCCCTGACCCTGGCCACGGCCGCGTAGGTCTCCAGCGAGACCCGGGCCACCGCACGCTGGTCGAACTCGGCGAGCGCCCGCGCGCGGGCCGCCGCTCCGAGCCGCGCGCGCAGGTCCGGCCCGGTGAGGAGCCGGTCCAGCGCGGTGGTGAGCGCCCGGGCGTCCCCGGGCGGTGCGAGCAGCAGGTGCTCGCCGTCGGTGCCGATCTCCCGGCAGCCGCGGATGTCGCTCAGCACCATCGGCAGGCCGCCGGCCGCGGCCTCCATGGCGGAGCGCGAGAAGCCCTCGCGGTGGGACGGCAGGACGAAGACGTCCAGTGCCGCGTACAGCTCCGGCATGTCGGAGCGGGCGCCGAGGAAGTCGATGCCGCTCTCGGCGCCGTCCAGCGCGTCCGGCTTGTCCGGGTCGGGCGGGCCGATCCAGACGAAGCGGGCCTTGCCGGCGAGTGCCCGGGCCGCCTCCGCGAACTCCCGGATGCCCTTCTCGGCGACCTGCCGGCCGACCCCGCCGACCAGCAGCTCGTCGTCGGCGACGCCGAGTGCGGCGCGCAGCCGGGCGCGGTCGGCCGAGCGGTCCGCGGTGAAGCGGGTGAGGTCGACGCCGTTGCCCACCACCCGTGAGCGGTACCGGGGCACCGCGCGGGCGAGGGTCCGCCGGTCCTCGGCGTTCTGGTACAGCTCGGCGTGCGAGAAGCGGCCCGCGACGGCCTCCGCGCCGAGCACGAAGGCGCGCTTCGCCAGCGGGTCGTGCGCCTGCGCCCACAGCCCGTGGCAGGTGTTCACCACCACCGGCACCCGGGCCAGCCTGCCGAGCACCCGGCCGAGCACGCCGGTCTTCGGGTTGTGGGTGTGCAGCACGTCCGGCTCGATCCGGCGCAGCACCGCCAGCAGCTCCCGCCCGGCGGCGGCGTCCGCCCGCGGGTGCCAGGCGCGGGTCAGTGCGTGCAGCGGCTCGTGCCGCACGCCGATCGCCTCCAGCTGGGGAACGTACGGGCCGGGTGCGCTGATGCCGTACGTCTCGAAGCCGGCCTCCAGGTCGACCTTGAGCTCGGTGGCGAGCAGCAGCTGCAGGCTCATGTCGACGGTGGTCAGGTGGGCGACCCGCAGCGGGCGGCCGTCGGGGCCGCGCAGCCGGGGTGCGGGACGCGGGGCGCCGGCGGCGGACTCAGGCACGGGCGCCCACCGCCTTGGCGGCGGCCACGATCCGGGCGTAGGCGCGCTCGGGGACCAGCCGGCCGTAGAGCTTGGCGCGGAAGAAGTCGATCGGGTCGGTGCGGCGGACGGGCACCCGGCAGAACCGGGCCGGGTCGGAGCCGGGCAGGTTGCGGCCGACCTCGCCGGTGGAGGCCGTCCGGAACCGGGCGCGCAGCGCGACCGCCATGTGCGGCACGGGCACGCCCCAGGTGTAGGCGAAGTGCCGCGGCCGGGTGCCGAGCCGCTCCTCGACGTCGTCGTTGCAGCCGTCCAGTTCGGCCGTGGTGAGCAGCACCGGCCGGGCGTGGCTGCGGGTGTGGTTGGCGACGGTGCACAGGCCGGAGTCGGCCATCTCGCGCAGCTGCGCCCAGCTGAGGCCGGGTGCGGCCGGGCCCTTCGCGGTGGAGCCCTCCCAGCGCATCTCCCCGCCGACGTGGCCGCTGGCCAGGTAGACGGTGAAGGGCAGGCCGCGTTCCTTGAGCAGCGGCCAGGCCCGCTCGTACACGTCGGCGAAGCCGTCGTCGAAGGTGAGCACGGTGCTGGGGGTGCGGCGGCCGGCGGCCAGCCGGTCGGTGGCCTCGTCGATGGAGACCACCCGGCCGGGCGGCAGGTCGGCGAGCAGGTCCAGCTGGGCGGTGAAGTCGGCGGTGGCGACGTCCAGCTCGTCGGCGGTGCCGCCGCCGATCCGGTGGTAGATGAGGTAGGTGGCGCCCTCGCCCGGCACGGAGCCGGCGGCGCGGGCCAGGCCGCGCTTCAGCGTGGTGCGGAATCCTCCGGCGGCCGCGGGCGCGGCGGTCGTCCCCATCGTTCTCCCCTCCGCGGCGCCCTCCCCGGCGCCGTCCGACCGGCCCCTGCCCGGCGGTGGTCGAGGCCCGGGCGGGAACCACAGTAGGGGGAAGTGTGGGGCTGCTGCCCGAGAATTGTGAAAGAAGCGCGCAGGTGGGCCGAAAACCGGCCTGTCCGGTCATTCCGGTGGCGTTCTCGGCCGGAAATCGGCGGGATACCGCGGAAAGCACCGCGGGCGCCGGACATCGGCGTCCGGAATTCGGTCGGGCTGCTCCGACCGGGGCGTCAGCCGACCCTGGCCGGCCCGCGCAGCACGGCCACCGCGACCCGCGCCAGGAGCACCACGCCCGCGGCGAGGCAGCCGGCGACGGACATCACCCAGGCCGGGCCGCCGGTGTCCGGCACCAGCACCGCCACCAGGATGCCCACCGCGATGCAGGCCCCACCGACCGCCGTGAGCAGCAGCTTGTGGCGCTCGATCGCGCATCCGCTCCACATCCGCGCCCAGCGGGTCACCGCATCGTGACGATCCGTGTGCACCATGTCCTCCACGCTACTCGGGCGCCCCGCGACGGGCCTACCGCCAGTGTCCACGAGAGGCCCGGAAAGGCGCCCGCGCACGCCGGACGAAATTTCGCCGAGCGCCGTACAACCATCCGTCGGGCCCGATGGTCTCCATTACATTGAGCGATCCAGGAGCCGTCCGCGGCCGGGCAGGGAGTCCCCGGCAACGGACCGGATCACACCGGGGGCGGAGCCGCCGCACCCGGGGTCGGAGGCCGGGCTCCGCCTGCCGACGGTACCGCCACGCCGCGCTGCGGCGACCGAGGGGGGAACCGCGTGCCGTACTCCGAGTCCACGACCGTCAGCGATTCCACGACCGTCACCACCCCGCCGACCACCACCGCCCTGCGCGAGGCGGTGCACGCCCGCGGCAAGGCACCGCTGCGCGACCGCGGCAGCTGGCTGCGGCTCACCCCCGCCCAGGCGCTCTTCCGGGCCCGGGCCGCCCAGCGGCTCGCCGTCCTCGCCTACCACGGGGTCACCGACCCCCGGTCCTTCGGCGCCCAGCTCGACCGGATGCGGCGCCTCGCCAACCCCGTCTCGCTCGCCGACGTCGAGCGGGCCGTCACCGAGGGCCGGCCGCTGCCGCCCCGGTCCGTACTGATCACCTTCGACGACGCCGACCGCTCCGTGTTCACCCACGCCCTGCCGATGCTCGCCGCCCGCGGCATCCCGGCCGCCGCCTTCGTGATCGCCGAGCTGATCGGCACCGACCGGCCCTTCTGGTGGCACGAGGCCGCCCACCTCGCCCGGCACGGCGTGCAGACCGAGACGTACTACCCGACCCCGCTCCACCTGCAGCCCTGCTTCGCCGCACTCGGCCACCGGCCCGGCGACTTCCCGCACGCCGAGGCCGCCTGCGAACGCGCCCTCGCCCTCCCGCTCCACCCGGACCTCACCGACGACGACCTGGACCGGGTCTGCGACCTCGTCCGCGACTTCCACCACGGAAGGCAGCCATGATCCCGTTCTTCCCGCCGGACCTCTTCGAGGAGGACCGCGAGCTGCTCCTCGACGTCGTCCACGAGGTCGCCACCGATCCCACCCAGAAGTTCATCCTCGGCGAGCGCACCGCCCGCTTCGAGGACCTGCTCAAGGCCGGGCTGGGCGCCGCCGACGTGGTCGCCTGCGGCAGCGGCACCACCGCCCTCACCCTCGTCCTGATGGCGATGGACATCGGACCCGGCGACGAGGTGGTCGTCCCCGCGTACGGCTGCGCCCCGCTCGCCAACACCGTCCTCGGCCTCGGCGCCGTCCCGGTGTTCGCCGACATCGACCCCGTCACCCTGGTGATGGACCCGGACGGCGCCGAGGCGCTCCTCACCGGGCGGACGAGGGTGCTGATGCCCGCCCACATGTTCTCGGTGATGGCCGACATGCCGCGGATGCGCGTCCTCGCCGACCGGTACGGGCTGCGGCTGCTGGAGGACTCCGCCGTCGCCCAGGGCGCCGTCCTCGACGGCCGCCCGGCCGGCACCTGGGGCGACGCGGGCGTGTACTCCTTCGTCCAGGTGAAGTCCTTCGGCGGCCCCGGCGAGGGCGGCGCGATCGTCACCCCCAATCCCGAACTCGGCCGCACTGTCCGGATGCTGCGCAACCACGGCCAGGACGGCGTGCACCGCTTCCGGCATCACCGGATCGGCCTGAACAGCCGCTTCGACGAGGTGCTCGCGGCCTTCCAGATCCGCCGACTGCCCGGCCTCGCCCGCCGGATCGCCCGCCGCGCGGAGATCGCCGCCTACTACACCGAGCGCTTCACCCCGCTCGCCGAGCAGGGCGTCACCCCGCCGCCGCCCGGCACCAACGGCCGCTGCTACTACGTCTACTCACTGCTCGCCGAGCGCCGGGACGAGCTCAAGCGGCACCTCGCCGCGCACGGCGTGGACAGCCACGTGTACTACCCGCTGGCACTGCCGCACCAGCCGGCCTTCGCGCACTGCGCCCCCGAGGGGCGGCGCTGGCCGAACGCGGAACGGGCCGCCCGGCAGAGCCTGGCGATCCCGGTCTACCCGCATCTGACGGACGCTCAGGTCGAGTCGGTGGCCGACGCGGTCTGTGCCTTCGCCGCCCTGGCGGCGCCCGTCCGCTGAGCACCGACGGGGAGCCGGGCGGCGGCCGCCAGCACCGAGAGCGCCCGCCGGTCCGGTTTCCCGGTGCTGCCGACCGGGAGCCGCTCCAGCAGCAGCAGGTGTTCCGGCAGCTTGTACCGCTCCAGCCCGCAGTCCTCCGCCAGGAAGCCGGTCAGGTCGGCCAGCGCGAGGCCGACCGCCGCGGCCCGCGGCACGACGCAGGCGCACATCCGCTCGCCCAGGTCCTGATCGGGCACCGGCACGCACACCGCCTCGGCCACCGCCGGATGGCCGTCCAGCAGCCGTTCGACCTCGGCCGTGCCGATCGACACCCCGCCGCGGTTCACCATCTGCTTGATCCGCGACACCACCCGGAGCTGCCCGTCCGCCTCCAGCACGCCGAGGTCGCCGGCCCGCGCCCAGCCGCCGTCCACCCGCTGCCGGGCGTCCAGCGCGGGCGCCCCCACGTGGCAGAGCGGGCTCATCGGGCCGCGTGCCTG
>NZ_JBEYFP010000220.1:0-8935 GCF_040634455.1 Kitasatospora sp. NPDC007106 | reverse complement strand
GAAAGACCCAACCCCCCCGCCGCCCCCCCCCCCCCCCCGACGGCCGGGGGCCGCCCCGCCCCGCGCGGGGCCCGGCCCCCCCCCCCCCCCGCCCCCGCGGCGTTCCCCGGGCTCGGGCCGGCCCGCGGGGCGGTCGTCGGCCGAGGTGACCGTCAGCCGAGGCGGACGACGCTGCCCGTGGCCGCGGAGGTGCGGGCCGCCTCCAGGACGGTGAGCGCGGCGACCCCGTCCCGCGGGTCCACCGGCGGCGGGGTGCCTTCGGCCAGCGAGGCGGCGATGCCGGCGTAGTAGGCGGGGTAGTCGCCGGGGTCGGTGGGGATGCGCTCGGCGCCCTCGTCGGTGCCGAGGGTGCCGTACGCGGCGGGGTCGTCGGCGCCCCACGGGTAGCCGTCGCCGGGCGTGCGGCCCGCCCTGAGGTCGCTCTCCTGCGGGTCCATGCCGAACTTGACGTACCCGGCGCGGTCGCCGAGGACGCGCAGCCGGGGGCCGCCGACCGGGGCGACGGCACTCGTCCACAGGTGGGAGCGGACACCGGAGGCGTGGGTGAGGGCCAGGAAGGCGTCGTCGTCGACCACCGCGCCGTCGCGCCGGGTGTCGATCTCCGCGTACACCGACTCGGCCGGGCCGAAGAGCGTGAGTGCCTGGTCGACGAGGTGACTGCCCAGGTCGTAGAGGGTGCCGCCGACCTCGGCCGGGTCGGCGAGCTCCCGCCACCCCGGCTTGGGCTTCGGCCGGAACCGCTCGAAGCGCGACTCGAAGCGGTGCACCCGGCCGAGCGCACCCTCACCGATCAGCCGGCGTACCGTCAGGAAGTCGCCGTCCCAGCGGCGGTTCTGGAAGACCGAGAGCAGCACCCCGGCCCGCTCCGCCGCGTCGCAGAGCCGGGCCGCCTCGACGGCCGAGCCCGCGAGCGGCTTGTCGATCACCACCGGCAGGCCGGCGGCGACCGCCGCCTCGGCGAGCGGCACGTGGGTGCGGTTGGGGGAGGCGACGACCACCAGGTCGAGGTCCTCCGCCCGGTCGAACAGGTCGGCCGGGGTGCCGAGCGGCTGCGCCCCGGGATGGGCGCGGCGCAGCCGGTCGCGGCGGTCCGGGTTGGCGGTGACCACCGCGACCAGCTGCAGTCCGGGGGTGGTGGCGATCAGCGGGGCGTGGAAGGCGGAACCGGCCAGGCCGTAGCCGATCAGGCCGACGCGGAACGGGGTGCGGGGCGCGCTGGTCATGCGACCCACTCAACCACGGCCGCGCCGGCCGGCCGGGTCAGCGCGCGTGCGTGCCGCGGGCCCGGTTGCGGCGGCGCAGCACGGCCATCGCCGCGCCGGAGAGCACGAACGCCGTGCCGACCGCGGCGATCAGCCCGGTGGAACGGTCGGTGCCGGTCTGGGCGAGCTGCTGCCCTGCCGGGACGGCGTCCGTGCCGACGGGTGTCCCGGAGGCCGCCGGGGTACCGGGGGCGGAGGCCGAGGGGGTGCCCTGCCCGGTGCCGGCGGGGGAACCGGTCGCCGCGGCGGGTACGGCGACGGGTGCGACGGCGCCCGTGCCGGTGCCGGAGCCGGTGGCCGGGGTGGCGGCGGCGGAGTCGTGGACGTGCGGGGTGCCGCTGCCCGCGGGCGGGACGGGGGCCGTGCCGGCGGTCTTGCCGCTGCCGTCGAAGACCACGTCGGAGCAGGAGTAGAACGCCTCCGGGCTGTCCGAACGCTGCCAGATCGCGTACACCAGCTGGCGCCCCTTCAGCTCCGCCGGGATCCGACCGGGCAGCACGTACTGGCCGTCGACCAGCTGCGGGTCGGTGACCGTCAGGAACGGGGTGGACTGCAGGTTCGACCAGGCGAGCGGCTTGGCCGGGTCGTACGTACCGTTGGTGACGTACAGCCGGAAGGTGCCGCGGTGCGGCGCGGTGGCGCGGTACCGGAAGGTGAACGGCGAGCCGGCCGTCAGGTTGGTGGCCGGCCAGTCCGCGCGGGGCAGGTCCAGGCCGGCGAACTCCGCGTTGTTGGCGCTGCACAGCTTGCCGTCCGGGATCAGCTGCTGGTGGCGGCCGTTGGCGTCACCGATCCGCACACCGTTCCAGTCGTACATCGCCTGGGTGCCGCCGAGGGCGATCGCGGCCGCGCAGGCCGCGGACTTCGGATGCTCCGGGCCCTCCAGGTAGCAGCCCTCGACCCGGCTCAGCGGGTTCTGCATCGAGCCGTGCGCGGCGGCCGTGCCGGTGCCGAGCGTGCCGGACAGGGCCAGGCCGGCGAGGGTGCCGGCGAGGACGGTGACCCGGCGGCGGACGGAGGGACGAGCGGACATGGCGGCGCTCCAGGATCGAGGGTCGGGGACGCTGTGCCAGCACGCTAACCACTGCCGATGGCCGGATTGACGGGCGATCAGTGCTGTTATGGGGTCTTTAAGGCGTTCTTGAGGCGGCGGGCCCGGGGTCCTGTGGCCGGCCGGCGGGTGCCGTACCGGCGTCCGGTGGGCAGGGCCGGTGCGGGCTGGAGCGGGCCGCAGCCGAGTCCGCTGGTCGGGACGTCCTCCCCGCCGGGCAGGTGTGCGGATTAGGCTGGTCGTGTTGGGGCAGCCAGTAGGACCCCCACACGTCGCGGAGGGCCCGCAGCGGGCACCGGGCGGAGGGGTGCAGTTCCGTACGACCACCGCACGACCTCGGGAGACACGCACGTGGCAGACCGCAAGCCCATCGAGTCCTGGCTGACCGACATGGACGGCGTCCTCATCCATGAGGGCACGCCGATTCCCGGCGCGGAGGAGTTCCTCCGCCGCCTGCGGGAGTCCGGCAAGCCGTTCCTGGTGCTCACCAACAACTCGATCTACACCCCGCGCGACCTCAGCGCCCGCCTCGCCGGCATGGGCCTGGAGGTGCCGGAGGAATGCATCTGGACCTCCGCCCTCGCCACCGCCAAGTTCCTCAAGAGCCAGCGGCCCGGCGGCACCGCGTACGTCATCGGCGAGGCCGGCCTCACCACCGCGCTCTACCAGGCCGGCTACGTGCTGACCGACAAGGACCCGGACTACGTGGTGCTCGGCGAGACCCGCACCTACAGCTTCGAGGCGCTCACCAAGGCGATCCGCCTGATCAACGGCGGCGCCCGCTTCATCTGCACCAACCCCGACGAGACCGGCCCGTCCACCGAGGGCGTGCTCCCGGCCACCGGCTCCGTCGCCGCCCTCATCACCAAGGCCACCGGCGTCGAGCCCTACTTCGTCGGCAAGCCCAACCCGCTGATGATGCGTGAGGCGCTCAACACCGCCGGGGCGCACTCGGAGACCGCCGCGATGATCGGCGACCGGATGGACACCGACGTGGTCTCCGGCATGGAGGCCGGCATGGAGACGATCCTCGTCCTGACCGGCCTCACCTCGCCGGCCGACGTCGAACGCTTCCCGTACCGGCCGACACGCGTCGTGAAGTCGATCGCCGACCTGATCGACGAGATCTGACCGTCAGGGACAGTCGCAGCGCCCCTACCAGCGGTTTTCCGCCGGTAGGGGCGCTGCGTTTGCTTGCTGGGCCGTCTACGGGCCGTCGGCGGCCCGAGTCGTGGCCGAACACCGCGTCCACGGCCTTCCGGGTGCGCTCCCGGCTGCTCGGCATCAGGTGGGTGTAGATCCTCAGCGTGAACCCGGGGGCCGCGTGCCCAGGTACTCGCTCACCGCCTTGATGCTCTCGCCGGCGTCCAGGAGCACCGAGGCGTAGAAGTGCCTCAGGGCGTGCATGCCGTACTCCCTCGCGGCGGTCGGTCGCTGGCCGGAGAGGCGGGGTGCGATGACGCCGGCGGCTTCAAGGGCCTCCTTCCAGATCTCGTCATGGAAGTAGTTCCGCCGGACGGCAACGCCCGTCGGCAGGATGAACAGCAGGCGGTGCGTGACCAGCGGACCGTCGGCCGTCAGCCACGGCAGAGCCACGTTCACGGGGGCGAACCGCTCCATGTGGGCCCGCAGCGAGGCCGCGACCGACTCGGTGAGCGGAACGTCTCGGAGCTTGCCGCCCTTCGGCGGGGCGAAGAGGAGCCTTCCCTGGAGGTACTTCACCTGCCGCACGACGTGGAGCGTGTTGGAGCTGAGGTTCACGGCGTCCACGGCGAGACCGAAGATCTCGCCCTGCCGCAGGCCGCATCCCGCACCGGCGTCCACCATGGCCCGGTAGCGGCCCCGGGTTTCTTCACGCGGGCGACATCGCGATCCCGAGCGAGTCGGCGCCCATCGGCCTCGGGGCGCCCTTCTCGTAGAACACGTCCAGGTCCGTGACGACGAAGCCCGCCTCGGTCAGCAGGTCGACGATCGGGCGGGTGAGGTGGCACCCGGCGAACAGCCGCTGCTCCAACGGGTCGAGCCGCTTCTGCCAGCGCCGCACGCTCTCGTCCTCGACCGGGGCCAGGCCGTGCTCCAGGAAGTGCAGCGTCCCGCCCGGCTTGAGGACGCGCCGCACCTCGTGGAGCGCGGCACCGGCGTCAGGGATGGTGCACAGCGTCCAGGTCGACAGCGCGGCGTCGTAGCTGTGGTCCGCGAACGGCAGTGCCTGGCCGTCCAGCCCCCCGCGCTCCACGTGGACGGAGGTCGCCGCCAGCCGCTTCGCCGCCAGCTTCCAGCCCACGTCGGAGGGCTCGACTGCGTCCACCCTCGTGACGGCCGCCGGATAGAACGGCACGTTCAGGCCCGAGCCGAACCCGAGCTCCAGGACCTCGCCCTCCAAGCCCTCGCAGACCCGGCGCCGCAGTTCCTCGGCCTCCTTCATCCCGCAGACGACGTTGACGATCCGCGGCACGATCTGCTCGGCGTAGAACCCCATCACGGCCTCCAACCCTCACCACCAGTCTGGCACCTAGGGGGCGGGGCCGTCTCTGGGCCGTCCGGGGCCGGCCAGGGCTGACAGTCAGTACGGTGCGATGACTACTCTGCTGCTGGTCATCGAATCGTGAGGCGGTGTCGCCAGAGCGTGTCCTTCCCAGGCGACAGACCGACGAGATCCAGACCGGGTCCGGACCGGATCCGGACGTGGCGCCGCCGCGGGGCCGGCCTTCTCGGGCCGGTGCCGTGGCGGCGGCGCCGTTCGAGCCCGAGGGGGAGCAGTGGAACGGGCAACGGAAGTGGGAAGACCCCGGACGGAACCAGGAGAGGGGGCCGCGCACGCGGCGGGGACGCCGGGCGGGGTGGAGGTGCCGGGCGGGGTGGACGAGAAGCGGGTGACCTGGGCGGAGCTCTACTTCGACCTGGTCTTCGTCTTCGCGGTGACCCAGGTGTCCCAGTTGCTGCACCACCACCACGACTGGGCTGGGACGGGCCGGGCGCTGGTGGCCTTCGCGCCGGTCTACTGGTGCTGGGTCGGGACCACCGTGCAGGCCAACGTCCGTGACGTCGACACCCCGCGCGACCGGATCGGGATCTTCGGCGTGGGCCTCTGCGGCCTGTTCATGGCCCTCGCCCTGCCCGGCGCGTACGGCGCCCGGGGCCTGCTCTTCGGTGCGGGCTACTGGGCCGCCCGGCTGGTGCTGCTGTGGCTGGTCCGCGGCATCCGCCGGGTCTGGCTCGGCCCGTACGGTGTCGGGGCCGCCGTCAGCGGCCCGCTGATGCTCCTCGGCGGCATGGCGGACGGCCCCGCCCGGACCGCCCTGTGGGCCGCGGGTGCGGCCTGCGACCTCGCCGCGCCGCTGGTCTTCCGCCGCCGCCTGGCCGCCGTGACCTACCACCCCGGCCACCTGCCGGAGCGGTTCGGGCTGTTCCTGCTCGTGGCGCTCGGCGAGTCCATCGTGGGCATCGGCGGACCGGTCGCCGGCTCCGACCTGCACACCGGCCAACTGCTGTCGGTGGCCGTCGCGTTCGTCATCTCCTGCGCCCTGTGGTGGCTCTACTTCGGCTTCGCGTCCGACGCCATGCGGTTCGCCGTGGAGACGGCCGCCTCCCGCCGCGACATGATCCGCCGGGTGTTCTCGTACGGTCACCTGCTGCTGATCGCCGGTGTCATCGCGGTGGCGGTGGGCTTCGGCGAGACCGTCGCCGAACCGGGCCACGCCCTGGGCCTCGGCACCGTCGCGCTGCTGTACGGCGGCTGCGTGCTCTACCTGCTCTCCTTCAGCTACACGCGGTGGATGATGTTCGGCAAGGTCTCGCCGACCCGGCTGGGGGCCGCCGGCCTGGTCCTCGTCCTGCTGCCGCTGATGCCGCACCTGCCGGCCCTCACGGCGCTGACCGCGCTGGCCGTCGTGCTCGTCGGGCTCAACGCGGTCGAGCACGTGCGGGTCCGCCGGGACCGTGCCCGGGCCGGCGCGGAGACCGCGGCGGAGAGCGAGGCGGCCCTCCAGGTCTGAGAGCGCTGAGAGTGCTGCGAGTGCTGCGAGCGCTTAGCACCCCCGGGCGGGACCGGTGCGGATTCGCGGGGGATCCGCCGAGGATCCGGCGGGGAGGCGGGTGGGCGGGGCGGGCTGTCGGTAGGGGTGTGTAGCGTTCAGGGTCGTAGGAAGTCGTACGTCGGAGGCGACCGCTGCGCAGTGCGGCGCGGTCGGTGGGAGGTTTGTCGTGACGGATCTGGCTGAGGCGGCCGTGGACGCCGGTTTCGAGCTGCCCGAGTCCTGGCAGGACGTGCTCGCGGACGAGGTCGGCAAGCCGTACTTCGCCCAGCTGGCCGCCTTCGTGGCCGGCGAGCGCGCCGAGCACCAGGTCTTCCCGCCGAGCGGGCAGGAGTTCTCCGCACTGGAGGCGACCCCGTACGACAAGGTCCGCGTGCTGGTCCTCGGTCAGGACCCGTACCACGACGACGGCCAGGCCCACGGCATGAGCTTCTCCGTCCTGCCGGGCACCAAGACCCCGCCGTCGCTGCGGAACATCTTCAAGGAGCTGGACGCCGACCTCGGCATCCCCGCCCCCGACAACGGCTACCTGATGCACTGGGCCGAGCAGGGCGTCCTGCTGCTCAACGCGGTGCTGACGGTGCGGGCGCACGAGGCCAACTCGCACAAGGCCAAGGGCTGGGAGAAGTTCACCGACGCGGTGATCAGGGCCGTCAGCGAGCGCGAGGAGCCCTGCGTCTTCGTGCTGTGGGGCAACTACGCGAAGAAGAAGCTGCCGCTGATCGACACCGACCGTCACGTCGTCGTGCAGGGCGCCCACCCGTCGCCGCTCTCCGCGAAGCTGTTCTTCGGCAGCAAGCCGTTCTCGCAGATCGACGCCGCCCTGGAGGGCTTCGGCGCCGAGTCGATCGACTGGAAGATCCCGAACCTGAACGACTGATCGGGTACGGGAAGGCCGGCCGCGCGCTGTGAGGGCAGCGAGCGGCCGGCCTTCCCCGTCTTCGGGGGCTCAGGCCGAAAGCGCGGGGGAGAGGCTCAGCGGGGGCTCGGTGGCGGCGCGGACCTCCTCGACCGTGCGGCCGGGGGCCACCTCCACCAGCAGGAGGCCGTCCGGGGTGACGTCGAGGACGGCGAGGTCGGTGACGATCCGGTGCACCACGCCGCGGCCGGTGGCCGGGAGCGACAGCTCGTCGACGATCTTCGGTGAACCGTCCTTGGCGGTGTGCTCCATCACCACGATCAGCCGGCGCGCGCCGTGCACGAGGTCCATGGCGCCGCCCATGCCCTTGACCATCTTGCCGGGGATCATCCAGTTGGCGAGGTCGCCCGAGGCGGACACCTGCATCGCGCCGAGCACGGAAACGTCGATCCGGCCCGCCCGGATCATGCCGAACGAGAACGCCGAGTCGAAGTACGAGGCGCCGGCCTCGACCGTCACCGTCTCCTTGCCCGCGTTGATCAGATCCGGGTGCTCGGTGCCCTCCTGCGGGTACGGCCCCACCCCGAGGATCCCGTTCTCCGAGTGCAGCACGACGTGCACACCGGGCGGAAGGTGATTGGGGATCAGGGTCGGCAGGCCGATTCCGAGGTTCACGTACTGGCCGTCGCGCAGTTCCCGGGCGGCCCGGGCGGCCAGCGCGTCCCGGGGGTCGAGGGCGGTGGGGGTGGTGGACGTGTCGGTGGCCGACGCCGTGGGGGTGGTGGACGTGTCGGTGGCCGACGCCGTGGGGGCCGTGGACGTGTCGGTGGCGGGCATCTCAGACCTCCTGGGGGATCGGACGGACGGTGCGGCGCTCGATGCGGCGGTCCGCGGGGTCGGCGGCGACGACCCGGTCGACGTAGACACCGGGCAGGTGCACCGCGTCCGGCGGGAGCTCGCCCGGCTCGACGACCAGGTCGGCCTCGACCACCGTGATCCGCCCGGCGGTGGCACACAGCGGATTGAAGTTGCGGGCGGCCGCGTGGAAGACGCAGTTGCCGTGCCGGTCGGCCACCTCGGCCCTGACCAGCGCGAAGTCCGCCGTGATGGCCTCCTCCAGCAGGTAGCGCCGCCCCCCGAACTCGCGGACCTCCTTCGCCGGTGAGGCGACCGCCACCGAGCCGTCGGCGGCGTACCGCCAGGGCAGACCCCCCTCCTCGACCTGCGTCCCCGCACCCGCCGGGGTGTAGAAGGCGGGGATGCCGGCACCCCCGGCGCGCAGCCGCTCGGCCAGCGTGCCCTGCGGGGTCAGCTCGACCTCCAGTTCCCCGCTCAGGTACTGCCGGGCGAACTCCTTGTTCTCGCCGACGTACGAGGACGTCATCCGGGCGATCCGGCCCGCACGCAGCAGCAGGCCGAGGCCCCAGTCGTCGACGCCGCAGTTGTTGGAGACGACGCGCAGCCCGGACGTGCCCGCCGCCGCGAGCGCGCCCAGCAGGATGCTCGGGATGCCGCAGAGGCCGAATCCGCCGACGGCGAGGGTCGCTCCGTCGGGGATGTCCTCGACGGCACGGTCGGGGGAGTCAAGGACCTTGTCCAAGGGGTCACCTCACTGAGGGCGGGGGGGTGGGTGGGAGTTGTCGGGGGCTCTCCGATCCGAGGACCGGGCGGAGCAGTGGGTGGTGGGCCCGGCCCCGGCCCGGCCCCGGCCCGGGCGGTGGGCCGCGCC
>NZ_JBEYFP010000219.1:0-8975 GCF_040634455.1 Kitasatospora sp. NPDC007106 | reverse complement strand
CCGGAGGGGGGCACTCCGCAGCGGTGTCCGGGCCCCGGCGCGGCCGCGGCGCGGTGGCCGCGGAACGGTCATAGGGTGGCGGCGGACTCCCCGTGCGGCGGGCCGCCTCCGGTGCCGCGGGAGAACTCGATCCGGGGGGCGGTGTCGGAAAGGGTCCCGGACGAGATATCTTGACGTCGAGACGTTGTACACGTGAAGCGGAGTACCCGGTGACTGACTCGACCATCATCTACACGCACACTGACGAGGCCCCGGCCCTGGCAACGTATTCCTTCCTGCCCGTGGTCCAGGCGTACGCCTCGACGGCGGGCGTCAAGGTGGAGACGCGCGACATCTCCCTCGCCGGGCGCATCATCGCGAGCTTCCCGGAGCGTCTCGAGGAGGGGCAGCGCATCGACGACGCCCTCGCCGAGCTCGGAGAGCTGGCCAAGACCCCCGGCGCCAACATCATCAAGCTGCCGAACATCTCGGCCTCCATCCCGCAGCTCAAGGCCGCCGTCGCCGAGCTGCAGGCCCAGGGCTACGCCCTGCCGGACTACCCGGACGACCCGAAGACCGACGAGGAGCGCGAGACCCGCGCCCGCTACGACAAGGTCAAGGGCAGCGCGGTCAACCCCGTCCTGCGCGAGGGCAACTCGGACCGCCGCGCCCCCGCCTCGGTGAAGAACTACGCCAAGGCCCACCCGCACCGCATGGGTGCCTGGAGCGCCGACTCCAAGACCAACGTCGCCACCATGGGCGTCGACGACTTCCGCTCCACCGAGAAGTCCGCGGTCGTCGCCGAGGCCGGCGACCTCCGCATCGAGCTGCACGGCGACGACGGCTCCACCACCGTGCTCCGCGAGAAGGTGCCGGTGCTCGCCGGCGAGGTCGTCGACGCCTCGGTGATGCGCGTCGCCGCCCTGCGCGAGTTCCTGACCGCCCAGGTCGCCCGCGCCAAGGCCGAGGACGTGCTGTTCTCGGTGCACCTCAAGGCCACCATGATGAAGGTCTCCGACCCGATCGTCTTCGGCCACGTCGTGCGCGCGTTCTTCCCGAACACCTTCGCCACCTACGGTGCCGACCTCGCCGCCGCGGGCCTCAGCCCGAACGACGGCCTCGGCGGCATCTTCAAGGGCCTGGAGGCGCTCGCCAACGGCGCCGAGATCAAGGCGTCCTTCGACGCCGAGATCGCCGCCGGCCCCGCCCTGGCGATGGTCGACTCCGACCGCGGCATCACCAACCTGCACGTGCCGAGCGACGTCATCGTCGACGCCTCCATGCCGGCCATGATCCGCACCTCCGGCCACATGTGGGGCCCGGACGGCCAGGAGGCCGACACCCTCGCCGTCCTCCCGGACAGCAGCTACGCCGGCGTGTACCAGGCCGTCATCGAGGACTGCCGCGCCCACGGCGCCTTCGACCCGGCGACCATGGGCTCCGTCCCGAACGTCGGCCTGATGGCGCAGAAGGCCGAGGAGTACGGCAGCCACGACAAGACCTTCGAGATCGCCACCACCGGCACCGTGCGCGTCGTCGACGCCTCCGGCGCCGTCGTGCTGGAGCAGGTCGTGGGCGCCGGCGACATCTTCCGGATGTGCCAGACCAAGGACCTCCCGATCCGCGACTGGGTCAAGCTCGCCGTCACCCGCGCCCGCGCCACCGGCGACCCGGCCGTCTTCTGGCTGGACGAGGGCCGCGCGCACGACGCCCAGCTGATCGCCAAGGTGAAGGCGTACCTGCCGGAGCACGACACCGAGGGCCTGCAGATCGAGATCCTCTCCCCGGTCGAGGCGACCACGTTCTCGCTGGAGCGCATCCGCCGCGGCGAGAACACCATCTCGGTCACCGGCAACGTGCTGCGCGACTACCTGACCGACCTCTTCCCGATCCTGGAGCTGGGCACCAGCGCCAAGATGCTGTCGGTCGTCCCGCTGATGAACGGCGGCGGCCTCTTCGAGACCGGCGCCGGCGGCTCCGCCCCGAAGCACGTCCAGCAGCTGGTCAAGGAGAACTACCTGCGCTGGGACAGCCTCGGCGAGTTCCTCGCCCTGGCCGTCAGCTTCGAGCACCTCGCCACCACCACCGGCAACGCCCGCGCCCAGGTGCTGGCCGACACCCTGGACCGCGCCACCGGCAGCTTCCTCAACGAGGACAAGTCGCCGAGCCGCCGCCTCGGTGGCATCGACAACCGCGGCAGCCACTTCTACCTGGCCCTGTACTGGGCCCAGGAGCTGGCGCAGCAGACCGCCGACGCCGAGCTCGCCCAGGCGTTCGCCGGTCTCGCGAAGGCGCTGTCCGAGCAGGAGCAGACGATCGTCGACGAGCTGATCGCCGTCCAGGGCTCGGCGGCCGACATCGGCGGCTACTACCAGCCCGACACCACCAAGGCCGCGGCCGTGATGCGCCCGTCGAAGACCTTCAACGACGCCATCGCCTCCCTCGGCTGAACCACCCCGCACTCCCCGGAGTGACCGAAGGCCCCGCCGTCCCCGGCGGGGCCTTCGCCGTCCCCGCAGTGCCGCGCGGCGCACTCACGGGGACGGGCGGCGGCATCCACACCGGCCGGCGGACGGCGACCGAGTAGCCTCACCTCCGAGGAGAGGAGTGCTGCAGTGAGTCAGCCCGCGCACGACGGTACCGAGCTCATCCCCCGTCCCGAGAGGAACCCGGCGGCGCTCAAGGCCGCGCTGGCCGTGGTCGCCGCGGACCGCCTGCCCGAGATGATCGACGGGCAGACCCGGGCCATGGCGGAGGCCATCGATGCCGGAGGCGTCGAACCGATCCGGTCGTTCGTGGCCCACTGGGCCGCCGTCATCGAGATCGAACGGCATCCGGCCACCGCACGGGCCTTCCACCGGGCGAACTACCTCGCCAACCACGCCGAGACCGTGCGGGAGTGCCGGGAGCACGCCGCCGCGGTGGCCGAGATCTACCGTGCCGCGTACGCGACGGTGAACGGGTGACCTGGACCTGGGAGTACCTCCCGGACGAGGAGCGGGTCGCCGGTGGCTGCCCCGCGGACTTCCTCGTCGACGTCGAACAGCGGGCCGGCGAACTCGTCAGGGCCGCCGAGGCGGTGCACCTGGACGGCACCACCTACCAGGGTGGCGGCGAACCAATGCGCTACCTCGACGTCGCGGGTGGCCTGCTCGCGTACTACGTCGTCCCGCGCCTGGAACTCGTCGTGATCTGCCAACTCACGCCCCCGCCGGGGTCCTGACCGGTCGTTCGCCTACGCGCTCAGGAAGCCGGCGTCGGTGAGGACCCGGCGGCCCTCGGGGGATTCGGCGAGGGCGACGAAGGCGTGGGCGCCGGCGGTGTTGGGGGCGTGGGCGAGGACGGCGATCGGGTAGTCGTTGATCGCGCGGGCGGCCTCGGGGAAGGGCACGCCGTCCGCCTTGCCCGCGGCGGCCTTCACGTCCGTCTGGTAGACCAGCGAGGCGTCGGCCTCGCGCAGTTCGACCTTGGTCAGGGCGGCCTTCACGTCCTGCTCCCAGCTGACCGGGGTGAGCTGGACGTTGCCGGCGGCGAGGGCCTTCTGGGCGGCGGCGCCGCAGGGCACCTGCTGGGCGCAGAGCACCACCTTGAGGCCCGGCTGGGCGAGGTCCTGCAGGGTGGTGATCTGCTGCGGGTTGTCCGGTGCGACGGCGATCTCCAGCTGGTTGCGGGCGAAGGTGACGGGATCGCCGGCCGTCCCGCCCTCGTCGCTGACGGTCTTCATGGTGGCCGGGCTCGCCGCGGCGAAGACATCCGCGGGGGCGCCGGCGACGATGCTCGCCGCGAGGGCGTCGCTGCCCGCGAAGTTCAGCACCACGTGGCTGCCGGGGTGGGCCGCCTCGAACCTCCGCCCCAGTTCGGTGAAGGCCTCCTTCAGCGAGGCGGCCGCGAAGACGGTGACCGTGCCCGAGACGGACGCGGAGGCCGCCGGACCGGTGGACCCGGCGGACGGGGCCGGGTCCGGGTCCGAACCGCAGCCTGCGAGGGCGAGCAGGACGGCCGCACCGGCCGCGGCCAGGCGCAGGGCGGGACGGCCCGGGATTCGCTTCACGCGGCGAGCCTAGGGCCGCATCTGCCAGCCGCAGAGGCGCCTCTCCCTGGATTTCGCCCGTCTGCAGGAGTGCGGGCGCTCGGCGCCGTCCGTTGGTCGATCGCCCAGGCCGGGGCCGTGGCGGCCGTGGGTCGCACCAGTCGTGGCGGCCCGTCCCGGTTGGCTTCAATCGCCGTGTCGGCTTTCGAGGACGGTGGGGCAACGTGGACCTGAACACGGTGGTGGAGGTGCGTGACGCGCGGCGGCGCGACACCTGGCGGCCGGGCGACGCCTGGCTGGCCGGCGGGACGTACCTGTTCTCCGAGCCGCAGCCGCACCTGCGCCGGCTGATCGACCTCGGCCGCACGGGCTGGCCTCCGCTGCTCCCCGCCCCGGACGGCGCCCTGGAGATCGCCGCGACCTGCACCGTCGCCGAGCTCTCGGCGTACCCGAAGCCGGCGCAGTGGCCGCCCGCGCCGCTGTTCGAGCAGTGCTGCAGGGCCTTCCTGGCGTCCTGGAAGATCTGGCACCTGGCCACCGTCGGCGGCAACCTCTGCAACGCGCTGCCGGCCGGGCCGATGATCTCGCTGACCGCCGCACTGGACGGCGTCTGCCGGCTGGTGGCGCAGACCGGCGCCGTCCGGGAGGTCCCGGTGAAGGACTTCGTCACCGGGGCGGGGCGCAACGTCCTGCAGACGGGCGAGCTGCTCCGCGCGGTGACCCTGCCCGCCCGGGCGCTGGCCCGCCGAACGGCCTTCCGGCAGGCCTCGCTCTACGGGCTGGGCCGTTCCGGCGCGCTGCTGATCGGCACCCTGGACGCCTCCGACGGTTCCTTCGCGCTGACCGTCACCGCCTCCACGGTGCGGCCGGTCCGGCTGGACTTCCCGCTGCTGCCGAACGCCGAGGCACTGCGCGAGGGCATCGCGCACGCGGTCGGGCCGGGGGAGTACCACGACGACATCCACGGACTGCCCGCCTGGCGGCGGCACATGACCTTCCGTCTCGCGGAGGAGATCCGCCGCGAGCTCGCGGAGGAGGAGACCCGATGAGCTTCCACGTCCAGGTCAACGGACAGCCGTCCGGGGCCGAGCCGCGACCGGGCCAGTGCCTGCGGACCTACCTGCGCGAACAGGGCTGGTTCGGGGTGAAGAAGGGCTGCGACGCCGGGGACTGCGGCGCCTGCACCGTGCAGGTCGACGGCCGGCCGGTGCACAGCTGCCTCTACCCCGCGGTCCGCGCCGACGGCCGCGAGGTGACCACCGTGGAGGGCCTCGCCCGGGACGGCGAACTCCACCCGGTGCAGCAGCGGTTCCTCGACGCGCAGGGCTTCCAGTGCGGCTTCTGCACGGTCGGCATGCTGATGACGGCCGCCGCCTTCACCGAGGACCACCTCGCCGACCTGCCGAGGGCGCTGAAGGGCAACCTCTGCCGCTGCACCGGCTACCGGGCGATCGAGGACGCCGTCCGCGGCGTCCGGCACGTCGAACGGCCGTGCGCGGGCCAGGCGGTCGGACGCAGCCCCGGGGCGCCCGCCGGCCCGCAGGTGGTCACCGGCACCGCCCGCTACACCTTCGACCTGGAGGTCGAGGGCCTGCTGCACATGAAGCTGCTGCGCTCCCCGCACCCGCACGCCCGGATCGTCTCGATCGACACCTCCGCCGCGCTGCGCGTCCCCGGCGTGGTCGCGGTGTTCACCCACGAGGACGCGCCCGCCGCGCTGTACTCCTCCGCCCGGCACGAGCACCCGACCGAGGACCCGGACGACACCCGGGTGCTGGACGACACCGTCCGCTTCGTCGGCCAGCGGGTGGCCGCCGTGGTGGCCGAGAGCGAGGCGGCCGCCGAGGAGGGCTGCCGGAGGATCGTGGTCGGGTACGAGGAACTCCCGTACGTGCTCGACCCGGAGGAGGCGATGGCGCCCGGCGCGCCGGTGCTCCACCCGAAGGGGCCCGAGTCGCGGATCGCCCGGCCGGAGGACAACGTCTGCGGTGAGGCCCACGGCGAGACGGGCGACGTGGAGCAGGGCTTCGCCGAGGCCGACCTGGTGTACGAGGAGACCTTCCGGACCCAGCGGGTGCAGCACGCCAGTCTGGAGACGCACGGGTGCGTGGCCTACTTCGAGGAGGTCGAGGAGACGGGGGAGGAGCGGATCGTGGTGCGCTCCTCCACCCAGGTGCCGTTCCTCACCCGGCGGGCGCTGTGCGCGCTGTACGGCCTGCCGACGGAGAAGGTCAGGGTGGTCGCGGGCCGGGTCGGCGGCGGGTTCGGCGGCAAGCAGGAGATGCTCACCGAGGACGTCGCGGTGCTCGCGGCGATGCGGCTGCACCGCCCGGTGAAGCTGGAGTTCACCCGCGCCGAGCAGTTCCACGGAGCCACCACCCGCCATCCGTTCCGGATCACCGTGAAGCTCGGCGCCAAGCGCGACGGCACCCTGACGGCCATCCAGTTTCGCGTGGTCGCCAACACCGGCGCGTACGGCAACCACGGGCCGGCGGTGATGTACCACAGCATCGGCGAGTCGATGGGCGTGTACCGGGCGCCGCACAAGAAGGTCGACGCGTACTCCGTCTACACCAACGGCGTGCCCGCCGGCGCCTTCCGCGGCTACGGACTGGGCCAGGTGACCTTCGCCCTGGAATCGGCCATGGACGAACTCGCCCGGCGCCTTGGCCTCGACCCGCTGGTGCTGCGGGAGAAGAACGTCATCGGCCCCGGCGAGCCGATGGAGGGCCCGCTCGGCGAGGAGGAGGACCTCCACATCGCCTCCTACGGCCTCGACCAGTGCCTCCAGGTGGTCCGGGACGCCCTCGCCGACGACACCAGCGCAGAACTCGCCCCCGAGGGCTGGCTGGTGGGCCAGGGCTTCGCCATGTCGGCGATCGCCTGCGGCCCGCCCGGCGGCCACATCGCCGACGCCACCGTGAAGCTCCTGGAGGACGGCACCTACGACATCGCCGTCGGCACCGCCGAGTTCGGCAACGGCACCACCACCGTCCACCAGCAGATCACCGCGGGCGCCCTGGGCACCACCGTCGACCGGACGACCGTCCGGCAGTCCGACACCGACCTCGTCCGGCACGACACCGGCGCCTTCGGCTCGGCCGGTACGGTCGTCGCCGGCAAGGCGGTGATGAAGGCCGCCAACGCCCTCGCCGAGCGGATCCTCACCTTCACCGCGGAGTACGCCCGCACCCCGCGCAGCCTGCTGCGGCTCACCGCCGACGCGGTGGACTGCGACGGGCGGCCGGTGCCGCTGAAGGAGCTCTTCGAGGCCGCCCGCGGCCGGGGCGTCGAGCTCCGGGCCGACGGGCACTTCGGCGGCTCGCCGCGCTCGGTGGCCTTCAACTCGCAGTGGTTCCGGATCGCCGTGGACCCGGACACCGGCGAGATCCGCATCCTGCGCAGCGTCCACGGCGCCGACGCCGGCAAGGTGATGAACCCGCTGCAGTGCCGCGGCCAGGTCGAGGGCGGCGTCGCCCAGGCACTCGGCGCCACCCTCTTCGAACAGGTGCTGCTCGACGAGCGCGGCGAGGTCACCACCGCCGCCTTCCGCCGCTACCGGCTGCCCGCCTTCGCCGACGTCCCGCGCACCGAGGTGCACTTCTCGCAGACCTCGGACGCCATCGGCCCGCTCGGCGCCAAGTCGATGTCCGAGAGCCCCTTCAACCCGGTGCCGCCCGCCTTCGCCAACGCCCTGCGCGACGCCACCGGCATCCGGTTCACCGAGGCGCCGTTCCTGCGCGACCGGGTCTGGCAGGCGATCGACGCCCACCGCCGGCAGGGCGGGCCGAGGCCGTAGAGTCGTCGTCGCAGGCCGCGCCGGTGGCAGCGGCGCCGAACCCACCCGCGGAGGCCCCCGGTGAGCACCCCACGGACGCCGCAGCGCACCCGCTCGTCGCACGACCGGGCGGCGACCGAGGAGGCCCTGCGCAGCGCGGCCCTGGACCTGCTGCAGAAGCAGGGCGTGCTCGCCGGACTCAACCTCCGCGAGGTGGCGGACGAGGCCGGCGTCAACCGCGGCCTCGTCTACCAGTACTTCGGCTCCCGCCGCGACCTGCTGCGCTCCGCCCTGTGGTCGCAGGGCCAGGAGAGCGTGCAGGACGCGGCGGCCGCCGCCTCCGAGGAGCTCCCGCTCCGCAAGAGGCTCTCCCGGTTCTTCTGGACGGCGCTGCGCCGCCCCGGCCCGATCCGGCTGATGGCCCTGCTCGTCCTCGACGGCGACGAGCGGCCCCGGCCGATGCCCGGCCGGGCCCACGAGCACCGGCTGCTGGAGGCCGAGGCCGCCCGCGGCGAACTGCCCGTCGACGACACCGACGCCCTGCAGGCGGCCGTGGCCTCCGCCGTGTACGGCTACGCGCTGTTCCGCGAGCACCTCGCCCGGGAGATCGACGTGCCGGTGGAGGAACTGGACGGCCGGGTGGCCCGCTGCCTGGACGCCATGGTGTCCCGGCCGCCCCGCCCCTGAGGCCGGCGCCACCCGGATTTCTAGCAGAACGCTGAAAGCCGTCCGGGAGTGCGCGACAACGGAATCGCCGGGGCCGGAGACAAGCGGCCCGGCGTGGTTTATCGTTCCGCTAAAACCCTGCGGGAGCGGTGGCGAGAGCCCGCGGCGATGGGAGTCGGCATGACCGAGAAGGCGTACCGCGTCTGCCCGCTGTGCGAGGCGACCTGCGGACTCGAACTCACCCTGGACACCGGCCGGATCACCGCCGCCCGCGGCGACCGGGCCGACGTCTTCAGCCGCGGGTTCGTCTGCCCCAAGGGCGCCGCCCTCGGCCAGCTCGACAACGACCCCGACCGGATCCGCCGCCCGCTGCTGCGCACCGCCACCGGCCACCGCGAGGTCGGCTGGGAGGAGGCCTTCGCCGCCGTCGAGGCCGGCCTCACCTCCGTCATCGACCGGCACGGCCGGCAGGCCGTCGCCACCTACCTCGGCAACCCCAACGTCCACACCCTGGCCGGCGGC
>NZ_JBEYFP010000218.1:0-8997 GCF_040634455.1 Kitasatospora sp. NPDC007106 | reverse complement strand
GCCGGGTTACGTCAGCAACTGGCCCGCTGGTTCGGCCGTGGTGACACCGAGCGCGAACGGGCGGAGCTCGAGCGTCTGGACCGGACGGAGCAGGCCCTGGATCAGGCCGACGGCGAGGAAGCCGAGCGGGAGCGAATCCGCCAGGAGGCATCCTGGCAGGCCCGTATCGAGAACATGCTGGAAAGTCTCGACGACCAGGAGCGAGAAAAGGCAGCGGCCTCCTTGCGGGCCCTGCTCGCCCGCGCTCTCCCGGACAGCCCCACGGTCTCGGCCGCGGCCGGCGGCGTCGCGGCAGGCGGTGACATCACCGCAACGGCCGACCACGGTTCCATCGCCGCTGCGGTGATCGAAGGCGGCGCACAGATCGGCACCTCGGCTCCGGCAAGTCCGACCCGCGGCGAAGGTGCCGGGCCCGAACGCCCTCCCGTGCCGGATCCGTCCCGGGGCTGAGCGGACCGGCAACCACAGGCCCACCCGCCAGCACCCGGCACGAGGGCGACACGGTCGCCGACATCCGGATCCAGGCGACGGACCGGAGCATCGCGGCGTACCGCATCGACCACGTCTCGTACCACGCAGCACCCCGACGTCCGGTCACCTGGCCCCACCAGGTCGGTGTGCCGCCCAGGCGGGCCGACTGCTTCCAGGACCGCGCCTCGGCCCGCGCACTCGTGGCCGCCCTGGCAGACCCGGGAGCGACGGTCCGCTGCCACGTGCTGGCCGGGATGGGTGGGACCGGCAAGACCCAGCTCGCCGCCCACTGCGCCCGTCGGGCACTGCAGGCGGGTCAGGTCGATCTTCTGGTGTGGGTCAGTGCCGCCTCCCGCTCGGCCGTCATCGATATCTACGCCCGGGCCGCCGTCGCCATCCTTGATGCGGACCCCGCCCGTCCCGAAACCGCCGCGATGGAGTTCTTGGCCTGGCTGGAACCCAAGGCCCCGACCGCACCGGCCTCCGGCAGCCCCGCCACCGGACAGACCACGACCGGCAACCCGAGATGGCTCGTCGTGCTGGACGACCTGAGCGACCCATCCGACCTGCGCGGGCTGTGGCCTCCCCCCAGCCCGCACGGCCGCACCCTGGTCACGACCCGCCGTCGCGACGCCGCACTCACCGGCCGTACCTGCCAACCGGTCACCGTGGACCTGTTCACCCCCGACGAGTCCACGACCTACCTGACCGACGCACTCGCCGCCCGCGACCGCCACGAACCCGCAGAGCAGCTCGCCGCCCTCGCCAACGATCTCGGACACCTTCCCCTGGCCCTCTCGCAGGCCGCCGCCTATCTCACGGACACCGGCCTCGACTGCACCGCCTACCGCCGACTGCTTGCCGACCGCACCTCCACCCTGTCGCAGGCACTGCCCGAGACAGCAGTCCTGCCGGACGACCAGAGCACCACCACAGCCGCCGCATGGGAACTGTCCGTCGAGCGCGCGGACCGCGTCCACCCGGCCGGCTACGCCCGTCCCATGCTCCAGCTGCTCTCCCTGCTCGACTCCGGCGGCATCCCCGAAACCGTCTTGACCAGCCCCCCTGCCCTGCAACACCTCGCGGCACACCGAACACCGCAACACGATCCGGTCGACGGCCAGGCCACCACCGGCGACGCGACTGCCGCACTACAGGCCATGCGCCGCCTCAGCCTCGTCGACCACACCCCCGACAACCAGCACCGAACTGTCGCGATCCACCAGCTCGTCCAGCGCAGCATCCGCGACGCCGTCCCGGAAGAACAACTGAACCACGTCGCCCGCACCGCGGCCGACGCCCTCCTTGCCGCGTGGCCCGACATCGAACGCGACGCCCTCCTCGCCCAAGCGCTTCGCGCCAACACCGACGCCCTCATCCACCACGCCGAAGATGCGCTCTGGCAGCCCGAGACCCACCCCGTCCTGTACCGCACAGGACGAAGCCTCATCGAGTTCGGCCAGACCACCGCAGCCGTTGCCCACTACGAGCACATGACGAACACTGCTCAGCACCGTCTCGGCCCGGACCACCCCGACACACTCCTGACCCGACACAACCTTGCATCCGCGCGGGCCGATGCGGGGGACGTGGCCCTCGCGCTTGCCGCATCGGCCGAGCTGCTGGAGGGCTGTGCACGCGTGTGGGGGTGGGACCATCCCAGCACCCTCCGTGTCCGTGAGAGTGTTGCCGTCTGGCAGGGGCAGGCGGGAGATGCAGTCGGAGCCACCGTTGCGCTCAACGAAGTGCTCGAGGAGCAGATACGCGTCCTGGGACCGGACCACCCCGACACGTTCGGCACACGTCATGACCTTGCCGACCTCGTGCCGATGGAGGATGCGCCCGGCAAAGTGGCGGCATTCGAGCATCTGCTCGAAGACCGGGAGCGTGTGCTGCCGCCGGACCACCCCGACATCCTGCAAACGCGCCACGAGGTCGCCTTCTGGCGGGGCGCCGCGGGAGATGCCGACGGCACCGCCGCCGCATACGAGGAGTTGACCGACGAGGATGTGCGGATCCTCGGCCCGGAGCATCCGAGCACCCTCACCAACCGGCGGCACCTTGCCTTTTGGCAGCACCGGGCGGGAGACGTCGCCAGCGCTGTCACTACGCTCGCGGAGCTGGTCCACGATCAGGTGCGCGTTCTGGGTTTGGAACACCCCGACACACTCGCCACCCGGCGAGACCTCGCCTACTGGCGGGGCGAGGCAGGGGACGCGGCCGGCGCCGCTGCAGCGCTCGCCGAACTGCTCGACGATCAGGTGCGCATACTGGGCCCCGACCACCCCGATGTCTTGTTGGCCCGGAAATCGCTTGTTGTCTGGCGGTACCGGGCGGGCGACACGGCCGGTACCGCTACCGCGGCCGCGGAGCTGTTCGAACACGAGGCGCACGTGCTGGGCCCGGACCACCCCGACACTCTCGCCGCGCGGAGCCACTTCGCCGAACGCCTGGGCGAATCGGGAGACCCGGCCGGCGCAGTCGCCGTTTTCGAGGAGGCGGTCAAAGACCACCTGAGGGTTTTCGGCTCGGACCACCCCGACACTCTCGCCACCCGGCGAGACCTTGCCCTCTGGCAGGGCGAGGCAGGGGACGTGGCCGGTGCCGCCGCCTCGCTTGTCGAGCTCCTGACCGACCAGGAACGCGTTCTCGGGCCGGAGCACCCCGACACTCTCACCACCCGCAACGACCTGGCCCAGCGGCGGGGTGAGGCAGGGGACGCGGCCGGCGCAGCCCGCGACTTCGCGGAGCTGCTGGAGGACGATGTCCGTGTACTCGGACCGGACCACCCCATTACGATCACGGCCTGGAGCAATCTCGCCTCATGGCTTGCCGGAGCCGGTGATGCAGTCGGCGCCGCCACTGTCGCGGCGGAGCTGCTGGAAGACCGGGTGCGGGTCCTGGGGCCGGACCACCCCGACACCGTGGGACTCCGGAAGACTCTTGTCGTTCTGTTGGACGAGGCGGGGGATCCGGCCGGTGCCGCCGCCGTGACAACGGAACTGTTGCAGCTGCAGGTTCGTGTCCTGGGGCCTGACCATCCCGAAACGCTCACCAGCCGCAGGAACCTCGTTCACTTCCTGAGCGAGGCAGGAGACCCGGCCGGTGCGGCGGACGCTTCCAGGGAGCTCCTCGACAGTTGCCTGCGGACTCTGGGGCCGGACCACCCCGACACACTCGCGGCACGGAACGACCTTGCCCGCCGCAAGGGAGAGGCGGGGGATGCGGTCGGCGCAGCTGGCGACTTCGCCGAGCTGCTTGACGTGAGCCTGCGTGTCCTGGGACCCGGGCATCCCGATACGTTCGAGGCCTGGCACGGTCTCGCCTTCTGGCGGGGCGCGGCGGGGGATGCCGCCGGTGCAGCCACCATCAGTGCGGAGCTCCTGCAGGCCTGCCTCGGCGAACTGGGTCCGGACGACTCCGGCACGCTCCTGGCCCGGAAAGCCCTGGCCTATTGGAAAGGTGAAGCGGGAGATCCGGCCGGCGCCGCTGCTGCCCAGGCGGAGCTTGTGCAGGCGTGCCTGCGTGCACTGGGGCCGGACCATCGCGACACACTCAAGGCCCGGAGAGCCCTCGCCCACTGGCACGGCGAAGCAGGAGACCCTGCCAGTGCGGCCAACTCGCTGGTCGCGCTGCTGGAGGACCAAGTCCGTGCGCTCGGCCCAGATCACCCAGACACCGAGACCACCCGGGGCCAACTGGCTTACTGGCGGAACGAGGCGGGCACAGATGACGGCGCGGTGCCGGGACCAGCCTGGCCGGAGGACCGGCAACTGGTGCCGGAGCCCGACACCCACGCCGCCCGAGCCGACCGCACATCGCGGCAGGATCCGGAGGAGGCCGCGATCGAGGCGGCCGCGAAGCTGGTGCAGGACCAGACGCTTTTGCTGGGAAGGCGCCACCCCGACACCCTCAGAGCCCGGGCGGACCTCGCTCACAGACAGGGCGCGGCGGGCGATCCCGCCGGAGCGGCCGCTACACAGGAAGCGCTGCTGAAAGACTGCCGCCGCGCGCTGGGCAAGGACCACCCCGACACGCTCACGACCCTGGGCATCCTCGCGCACTGGCGAAGCCAGGCAGGAGACGCGGCCGGGGCGGCTGCCGCCGCGAGGAAGCTGCTGGCCGCACGGACCCGCGTCCATGGGACGGACCATCCGGACACCGTCCGGACGTGGCAACTCCTGGCCGATTGCCTGGGAGCCGCGGGAGACGCGGCCGGGGCGGCCGACGCCGCGGAAAAGCTGCTGGCGGCACGGACCCGCGTCCTTGGGGCGGACCATCCGGACACTCTTGCCGTCCGGGGCCACCTTGCCTACTGGCAGGGCCTGGCAGGCGACGACGCGGGCGCCGCCAGCGCATTCGGGCAGTTGTTGGAGGACTGTCTGCGCATCCTGGGCCCGGGTCACCCCGACACCGTCGCCACCCGAGAAGGCCTCGCCTACTGGCAGGCCAGAGCCGACCTAGTGCCGCGTCAGGCAACGTTCGCCCTGGTGACGACTTCGCGTAGCCGTTCGTCGGCGGCGTGCTTGTTTCGCCAGATGATGTAGCGGCGGATCATGCTGCCCTGCTCCTTGTGGCTGGCGTGGTCGGTGCCGTCGAGGGCGAAGTACCGCAGGGCCGTGAACTGGGCCTCGATCCGGTTGAGCCAGGAGCTGTTGGTCGGGGTGTAGGCGATCTCCACGTTGTTCGCCGCCGCCCACGCCCCGACCCGCTGGCAGCGCTTGGTCGTCAGGTGCGGCGAGTAGTTGTCGCAGACGATCGCGATGCGCATGTCCGCCGGGTGCAGCGATCGCAGGTAGCGGCAGAATTCCAGGAACTTGGAGCGGTTCTTGGTCTTCTTGACGTGCCCGTAGAGCTGGTCCTTGCCGAGGTCATAGGCGGCGAACAGGTGCCGGACCCCGTGCGGCCGGGTGTAGGTCGCCCGTCTTCGGGGTCTGGGATCACGGTCGGGGTCTTTGTGGCGGCCGCCTCGCTCCGCCCACTGCCGGCCAGGGTGGGGCTGGAGGTTGAGCGGCCCGAACTCGTCGAGGCAGAAGACGACTTCGGGCTCACCTTCTTCGGGTATGACCTCGCCGTCGGCGATCGCGTAGAGGTGTTCGACGCGGGCCTTCTTGGCCGCGTAGTCGGGATCCTTCGAGGTCTTCCAGGTCTTCACGCGTTGAAAGGAGACGCCCTCCTCGCGGAGCAGGACCCGAAGGCCCTCGTGGCTGATGTCGTCGACCACCCCCTCGGCGACCAGGAAGTCGGCCAGCTTGGCCAGGCTCCAGGTCGAGAACGGCAGGCCGTGCTCGGCCGGCCTGGACCTGGCGATCTTCTTGATCTCCCGGCGCTCGGGCAGCGTGAATGTCCTCGGCCGCCCGCCACGGTACTTCGGGTAGAGCGAGTCGAAGCCGTCGGCGTTGAAGTTGTGGATCACATCGCGGACCCGGTCCGGGCTGGTGAACGTCACCTCGGCGATCTTCGCCACGGGCATGCGCTGGGCGGAGAGCAACACCATCTGGGCCCGCCGCCAGGTGACCACCGAACCGGTGCCCCGGCGGACAATCCGCAGCAGTCGTCTGCCCTCGGCGTCATCGATCTCCCGGACCTGCACGCGTTCAGCCACGTGATCATTCTGACCGCCCGGAGCCGCCAGCCGCAGCATCCGGGCGCCTCGTCACAAGAGGGCGAAGGTTGCCTGATGCGGCACTAGAAAGTCGCCGGTAGGTCAGTTCGTTCGGGGGAGTCCAGGGTGAGGGACGGGTGCCCTTGGCGCAGCAGTCATATCCAAGAAGGCTTGACGGCTATCCACCGCCGTGGGCTGACCAGGATTCGCGAGACACCGGGAACCTCGGCGCGACTTCTATCACGTGCCCTCCTGAGACCGACTGGAACCAGACGTTTGTCGAGGTCCAACGCTTTGAGCCTTCATCTGGCGGGCAGCGTGCGGGGCGGATAGCGGCATAGAGGGGGAGCACGCAGATGGGGAAGGCGAGCCGGGGACGGCGGGAGCGGTCGCGGGACGCGGCGAGCGAATGGTCGGCGGCAGGTGCCGCACGCCGGGCCCATGATGCTCTGCGGCAGAGCATCCAAACCGTCGATAACCCGTTCACCAAGGCCACGGTGGAGCAGAACACCCGGAACTGCCTCGGCGACACCTACCGGACCGCCGTCCTGTCGGGCGGCCTGAGCGACGACGAGGCGCGAGTACGCCCTGGCCGTCATCCTCGGCGGCCTGGGCGTTCCCCCGCCCTACACCGACCTTGAGCGCCACACCAACTGGACCGTCGCACGGCACCTGGAGCTGCTGCGCACCGCGGAGGTGTTCGTCATCTCGCCGACCGCGGCGCTACCGCTGCGCCCTACGCCTGCTGTTCCAGGCGCGGCGAACGGCGCATCATGGCGCCATGAGCGAAGCGATGCCCGAGATCGACGACGTTCCCGTTCCCGATGACGAGCGGCGCAGCTGGGACGACGGCGAGGACGAGCACGTCCCGCACTGCTGATTCCGGCAGCCCCTGCCGCGTCCGTCGGTGACCTGGCCGCGCGTATCTGTCCCTGGGCCTGGTGGATGCCCTGCCCCGCCGCCTCGGGGGCAACGGCGGGGCTTTCCCAGGGTGCACTACACAGTTGCCGGAAACGATCAGCGTGCCGCCGTCCGGCCGCATCCCCCCACCGCAGGCGGTCACTGCCGACACCTGCGCGTCCGCCGTCCCGGTGAACGAGCCCGCCCACGACACCAAGTAGGTTGTGACCGCCCTGAGAAAGCCGACGGCGTGGGCGGGAAAGCAACGCCGACCCGCCCCTGCCTGGCATCCGCCACCGTCGGCATCCCGAACGAGGCCGCGAGGCGCCCCCGCACTCCCTCACGCGGCCAGCTCGGGCGGAATAGTCCCTCCTGGCCACCGCCCGCCGCCGGGTTGCCCCGGCCAGCGCTGCGCGCCGCCGCGTCTCACCGGGGTCGGCGTCCTTGCGCGCCCGCTCCTCGCACCCGGCGCGGGCCACACCCGACAGCGCGCGCTCCAGGTCGTGCTCCTCGATCCAGTACCGCCCGCAGGGCATCTCCAGCCGCATCGGCCGACGTTCGGAAGCCGCCACCCAGCGCGCGCGGTGATCCAGCCGGCCGCTGGCCACCCGGACCTGCAACGGGCAGCCGCTGCCCGGTTGCTGCGCGCCGTCCATCATGCGAGCCATCGCGTCATGCCGCTCCTGCTACCGGTTGCCGGTTCGAACTCAGGCGGCACCGCCATGCTTTCTTACCGGCCGGGCGCCGGACGCCGGCCGGGCCTTGCGGTGAAAGGGGCGCCGCGGCGGTTGTGGTGTTCCCGGCCGTGTCCTGGAGCAGTACCGGAAGGTCGGATTTCGCGGCATCGCCGGGCAGGCTCCGCCCGACCGTCGTAAATTCGGTGGTACGAGCAACAGTTGACGCCATTGGAGTGCTTGTGGGAAGCGGACGAACGTTCGGCACGGACAGCGGTGTGGGATCGACGCGGGCACTCATCGAAGCAAGGCTGCCGGCCGTGCGGGAAGAGCGCACGAGGCTCGAGGAGGAGCTGGCGGGCGTCATCGCGCAGGAGAATGCGATGGTGGCCGTGCTCGAGGGCCTGGCCGCCCTGTCGGACGCGCCGCTCGGCGAAGCAGAGGATGCGCAGGCCGCCCCGCCGGTGCAGCCTGCCGACGAGGCGCCCGCCGCTGCAGGCGAGCCCGCAGAAGCCGCCGAGCCCGTTGAGACCGCCGAGGCCGCGGAGCCCGTCGAGGCAGCCGACAGTGACCGCGTTGTCGCTACCGCGCCCGCGAAGAAGACGGCGGCGAAGAAGACGGCGAAGAAGGCGGCGGCGAAGAAGGCGGTCACCAAGAAGACGGCCCCGCGGAAGGCAGCCGCCGGGAAGGGCCGGGCGGCCAAGAAGTCCGCCGACCCGAGCGCCGCGCAGCAGGACGTACCCGGGCAGGACGCCGAGCAGGCGCCGGCCGCCACCGCGAAGAAGACCGCGCCACGGTCGGCGGCCAAGACGGCCAAGACCGCCGTGAAGACGGCGATCCGGACCAGGAAGTCGGCCCGGGCGAAGGCGGCACCGGCCGCCGCCGACCAGGCGGCGCAGGAGCCGTCGAAGGGCCGCCAGCGGCGGACCGATGCGGACAGCGTGCTCGGCGTCCTCCGGCAGGCCGAGGAGCCCCTGCGCGCCCGGGACGTGGCCGAACGCCTCGGGCTCGCCGACACGAACGGTGCCGTCGATGCGGTGCGCACGATGCTGGAGCGCCTCGCCAAGGCCTCGCGGGCCCAACGCACCGGCCGAGGCCTGTACGCGGCGGCCGACTGACCGGTGCGGCTTTGCTGCTCTTCGCCCGGCTCCCGGCCGGCGGAGAGCAGCAGTGCAGGTACTTCGGCCGGCGGACCCCGATGATCGGCGATCCACCCGCGGCCTGTCCCGGCACCGGCAGATCATCCATGGGGCTCCGGGCGCGGCACGTCATCCGGCTTTCGGGGCGTGGGGCCGGGCGGGGGGGGGCGGGGGGGGCGGGGGGGCCACGCGGGGGGGGGGTTTGGGT
>NZ_JBEYFP010000217.1:0-9024 GCF_040634455.1 Kitasatospora sp. NPDC007106 | reverse complement strand
CAGGCGCCCCCGGCGCCTGCGGCGGGCTTCGCCCCGCCGTCCTGACCGGGCGCGGGCTCCGGTCTCAGCCGGTGAAGCGGTCCGGCCAGGTGTTGGGCGGGGATTGCAGTTCCTCCAGTTCGACGCCGGGGGCGGAGAGCACCACGTCGCCGGCGATGTGGACGGTCCGCTGCTCGCCGGTGGCGAGGTCGGCGACCGTGTAGCGCTCGACGAGCAGCGGCCCGCTGTCGGTGTCGTGGGTGTCGACCCCGGCCAGCTGCCAGCCCTGGTCGACGGTGCGCGGGGCGAGGACGGGTTCGGTGAGCTCCACCAGGCGCACCCGCGTGCTCGCTCCCGGCTCCAGCCGCAGCAGCCGGGCGGTGGCGATCAGGAAGGCCGGCGAGGTGCCGGTGAAGCCGTGGGCCCGGTCGTGGCCCTCCACGGCGCTGTCCCCGGCCGGGTCGTCGGCGGCCGCCCGGACCCAGGCGACGCCGTCGACCGCGCCGCCCCGGACCTGCCAGCCGCCCGCCCGGAGCTCCATGCGCAGCGGGCGGCAGCGGGAGTCGAGGGTGAGGTCGGTGGCGGCGAGGACGCTGCCGTCGGGCGCGTAGGTCTTGGAGACGTACCGCCAGCCGGCCGGGCCCGGGGCGCAGCTGAAGCGTTCCTCGCCGATCAGCGCGGGGCCGTGGCCGGCGGGGCCGGTGTCGGTGTGCAGGGAGTAGCGGCCGTTGGGCATGGCCCGAAGCCTACGTGCAACCTTTTCGGGTCCCGGCTGCATCAGGGGGGCGGGCGGTGCGGGGCGTACCGCCGGGACGTGGGAGGAGGGGCCTTCGATGGGGAGGACGGCGGGTTCCGCGCGGCACGTGCGCGACGCCGAGTTCACCGAGTACGTGGCCTCCCGGGCGGGCTGGCTGCGGAAGGTCGCGTACCTGCTGTGCTCGGACTGGCACCGGGCGGACGACCTGGTGCAGGAGAGCATCACCAAGCTCTACGCGAACTGGTCGCGGGTCGGGCAGGTGCAGAACCGGGACGGCTACGCGCGGACGGTGCTGGTGAACACGTACCTGGCGGAGCAGCGGTCGCCGTGGTGGCGGCGGATCCGGACGGTCGGGTCCGAGCCGGACGCCGGTGCGGTGGTGGCGGCGGACCTGGACGCGTCGCTGGACCTGCGGCAGGCACTCTCGTCGCTGCCGCCGCGGCAGCGGGCGGCGGTGGTGCTGCGCTACTACTGCGATCTGACGGTGGAGCAGACGGCGGACGTGCTGGGCTGCTCGACGGGCAATGTGAAGAGCCAGACCTCGCGGGGGCTGGCGGCGCTGCGCCGCCGGGTGGTCCCTGCTCGGGCGGGAGGGGCGGAGGCGTGAACGGGGTCAGGTCGGAGCAGGAGCTGGTCGCCGGGCTGGCGGAGCTGGCCGAGTCGGCGGCGCCGCCGAGCGGCGTCGACGTGTGCGCGGCGGTGCGGCAGGGGCGGGGCCGGGTGGCCCGGCGGCGGATGTCGGTGTGGGGGGCGGCCGCCGCGGTACTGCTGGTGTGCAGTTCGGTGGCGGCGGGGGTGGGCGGCCGGTCGGCGGCGCCGGTCGGTCCGGCGGGACCGGGGGCCGGGTCGGCGGCGCCCTCGGTGACGCCGCGTCCGGGCGTACCGGGTCCGGGTGCGGGTGCGCCGGCCGCGGACGGGTTCGCGCCGCTGTCGGTGGAGGCTGACTTCGGCTGGCTGCCGGAGCAGGTGCGGGCGGTGCGCTACTCGTCGGGGGCGAACGGGGCGCTGGTGCAGGCTTCGGGCGACGCGGCGGGCGGCGGGATGCGCTTCGCGCTGGTCGTGTACCCGGTGGGGGTGACTCCGGAGCTGGAGCAGCAGCCGGGCAGGGCCGAGACGCTCCGCGCGACGGCACCGGTGGGCGGCCGGGAGGCGTACTGGGTGGTGTCCGAGGAGCGGTCGGACGGGCCGACGGTGCTGCGCTGGCGCACGGCGGACGGCCGGTGGGCGGAGCTGACCTCCTCCTCGGTGCCGCAGGACCAGCGGGAGGCGCTGCCGCGGCGGGTGGCGGAGAAGGTGGCGTTCGGCCGGCGGGCGGTGCCGCTGCCGGTGCGGCTGACCGGGGTGCCGGCGGCGTACGCGGTGACCGGCGCGGATCTGCTGCGGCCGGTGTCGGGCTCCGGTGACTGGTGGCTGCGGCTGACCGTCTCGGTGTCACCGACGCAGGCGTTCAGCACCACGGTGGTGCCGGTCGGCACGGACTGGCTGCCCCGGACGCGGGCGGTGCCGGGGTCGGGCGGCGCGGTCGACCCGGCGTCCTGCCGGGAGCGCGACGGCCTGATGCTGTGCGTGCAGGTCGGGAGCAACGGGGCGCTGGACGCGGTGGGCGGCGTGGCGGGCTGGTTCCCGCACGTGGTGGCGGTCGGCACGGACCCGGCGGCGTGGGAGCGCGGCACGGTCTGAGCGGATCGGCCGAGCGGGCCGAGGGGGGAACGGGCGTGCGCCCGGTGCTGGGGGGGCACCGGGCGCACGTCGTGGTGCGGGCGGCCGACCGGGGTCGGCGCGGGCCGGGATCAGTAGCGGTACTGCTCCGGCTTGTAGGGGCCCTCGACCGGGACGCCGATGTAGTCGGCCTGCTCCTGGGTGAGGGTGGTGAGCCGGACGCCGAGGGCGTCGAGGTGGAGGCGGGCGACCTTCTCGTCCAGGTGCTTCGGCAGGACGTAGACGCCGATCGGGTACTGGGCGGTCTTGGTGAACAGCTCGATCTGCGCGATGGTCTGGTTCGCGAACGAGTTGGACATCACGAAGGACGGGTGGCCGGTCGCGTTGCCGAGGTTCAGCAGGCGGCCCTCGGAGAGCACGATGATGGTGCGGCCGTCGGCCTTGCGCCACTCGTGGACCTGCGGCTTGACCTCGGTCTTCACCACGCCGGGGAGCTTGGCGAGGCCGGCCATGTCGATCTCGTTGTCGAAGTGGCCGATGTTGCCGACGATGGCCTGGTGCTTCATCCGCTCCATGTGGGAGGCGAGGATGATGTCCTTGTTGCCGGTGGTGGTGATGAAGATGTCGGCGGTCTCGACGACGTCGTCCAGGGTGGCGACCTGGTAGCCGTCCATCGCGGCCTGCAGCGCGCAGATCGGGTCGATCTCGGTGACGATGACGCGGGCGCCCTGGCCGCGGAGCGACTCGGCGCAGCCCTTGCCGACGTCGCCGTAGCCGCAGACGACGGCGACCTTGCCGCCGATCAGGACGTCGGTGGCGCGGTTGATGCCGTCGATGAGCGAGTGGCGGCAGCCGTACTTGTTGTCGAACTTCGACTTGGTGACCGAGTCGTTGACGTTGATGGCCGGGAACAGCAGCTTGCCGTCGCGGTGCATCTCGTACAGGCGGTGGACGCCGGTGGTGGTCTCCTCGGTGACGCCCTTGATGGTGGAGGCCATCTCGGTCCACTTGGCGGGGGACTCGGTGAGCGTGCGGTTGAGCAGCTCGAGGATGATCCGGTACTCGTCGTTGTCGGCGGTGGACGGGTCCGGGGCCTCGCCGGCCTTCTCGAACTCGACGCCCTTGTGGATCAGCAGGGTGGCGTCGCCGCCGTCGTCGAGGATCATGTTCGGGGTCTGGCCGTTCGGCCAGGTGAGCGCCTGCTCGGTGCACCACCAGTACTCCTCCAGGGTCTCGCCCTTCCAGGCGAAGACCGGGACGCCGGCGGGGGCCTCGACGGTGCCCTCGGGGCCGACCGCGATGGCGGCGGCGGCGTGGTCCTGGGTGGAGAAGATGTTGCAGGAGGCCCAGCGGACCTCGGCGCCGAGCGCGGTCAGCGTCTCGATGAGGACGGCGGTCTGCACGGTCATGTGCAGCGAGCCGGTGATCCGGGCGCCGGCCAGCGGCTGGGAGGCCGCGTACTCCTTGCGGATCGACATCAGGCCGGGCATCTCGTGCTCGGCGAGCTGGATCTCCTTGCGGCCGAACGGCGCCTGGGAGAGGTCGGCGACCTTGAAGTCACCGTTGAGAAGGGACGACATGCGGGATGCTCCTCGCTGCGGGGGGCCTGTCTACGGGTGTGCTTGGCCGCAGAGCGGCCACTGGTCGGCACTCTGCTGCGCGGCACAATCCGTCGGAGGACCTCTCTCCCTCGACCGGGGCGCCGGCCCCGATCGACCGCCATCAGCAGCGACGTTTGGCTCTGGGGACGAATCTACACCGAGCCGGGGACCGGGAGGCCGGGCCACGAGCAAGCCGGGCACGGTTTTCGGCCGCCCCGCGCGGTCCGTGCGCGGGGCGGCCGGGGTGTCGGACCGTCAGTGCCGGTCGGGGCCGGGGCCGCCCGGGGTGGCCTCCGGGTCGGGGCCGGCGGCGGCCTTCTCGGCGCTGTAGATGTCGGGCTCCAGGTAGATGGCGCGGGCGATCGGGACGGCGCGGCGCACCCGGGCCTCGGCGGCGTCGATCGCGGCGGCGACCTGGGCGGCGGTGTCCTCGGCGTTGACCGCGATCTTCGCGGCGATCAGCAGCTCCTCCGGGCCGACGTGCAGGGTGCGCATGTGGATCACGTCGGTCACGGTGTCGTGGTCGACCAGGGCGTCGCGGATCTCGGCGACGACCTCCTTGTCGGCGGACTCGCCGATCAGCAGCGACTTGGTCTCGGAGGCGAGCACCAGCGCGATGACGATCAGCAGCAGGCCGATGCACAGGCTGCCGATGCCGTCCCAGACGCCGTTGCCGGTGATGACGGTGAGCCCGACGCCGAGCAGGGCGAGCACCAGGCCGATCAGGGCGCCGCTGTCCTCCAGCAGCACGATCGGCAGCTCGGGGGCCTTGGCCCGGCGGATGTACTCGGACCAGCCGAGCGAGCCCTTGGCCTTGGCGGACTCCTGGAAGGCCGTCCAGAAGGACCAGCCCTCCATCACCACGGCGAAGACCAGGACGCCGACCGCCCAGCCCCAGTCCCGCAGCTCGTGCGGGTGGATGATCTTCTCGACGCCCTCGTAGGCGGCGAACATGCCACCGAGGCTGAACAGCACGATCGACACCAGGAAGCCGTAGACGTAGCGCTCGCGGCCGTACCCGAAGGGGTGCTGCTCGCTCGCCTCGCGGGTGGACCGCTTGCCGCCGATCAGCAGCAGCACCTGGTTGCCGGAGTCGGCCACCGAGTGGACGCCCTCGGCCAGCATCGACGAGGACCCGGTGAAGGCGAAGGCGGTGAACTTGCCGACCGCGATCGCCAGGTTCGCGGACAGCGCCGCGACCAGTGCCTTGGTGCCGCCTTCGGTGCTCATGCTGTGGTCCGGTCCCTCCGACTGGGCCTCTACGGCCGGTGGCTCAGCTGTCGAGCGCACACAGTATCCCGCCCGGACCGGAAGCCTGATCTCCGGTCAGGGCGGGACGGCGGCCGTCAGCGGGCCAGGCCGAGGTAGACCGCGGCGAAGTCGGTCGGGCCGGTGAGTTCGGCGAGCGCCTGCAGCGGGTCGTCCAGGGTGCTGGTGTACTCGGTGAGCCGCACGTCGTGGGCCTGCGCCAGCCGGCGGGCGCGGGAGACCGCGAAGCCCGGGTCGGCGTCCTCGGGACGGCCGGGGGTGTGCCGCAGCAGCACGACCTGCAGTTGCAGCGGCTCCGGCTCGTCGACCCGGTCGCGGAAGAAGTCGTCGGGGTCGGCGCCCGCGCCGAGGTGGCCGACGAACATGCCGCGGTGGGCGGTCAGCGTCCGCGGCAGCGGCCCGGGCAGCGCGGGCAGGCCGGCCCGGTCGGCGAGCATCGCGGCGAAGCGGGTCGCGGCGGCGTTCGGCACCGGACCGTCGGCCCAGACCAGCGGCACCGTGCCGGAGAGCTGGGCGGCCAAGCCCTTGGCCGGGTTGAGGTAGGCGGCCGAGTCGGGGCGGCAGCGGACGGCGACCTCGTCGAGGCGGTCCGCGACGCCCTGCATGGAGCCGGCCGGCAGCTGGGCGGCGCCGACCCGGTCGGCGAGGGCCATCAGCGGGGCGAGGTGCGCCCAGAGCGCCCCCGGGTCCTCGGCCGGCAGGTCGGGCTCGCCCTCGTGGTCCTCGGACGGCTCGACCGCGCTCGGCGCGAACGGCAGCGGCAGCGCCCGGACCTGCAGCGCCGCCTGGGCGAGCGGGCTGCCGGACGGAGCGGTGACGGCGATCGCGCAGCCGCGTGCGTACGCCTGCTCGGCGAGGCCGATCAGGCCGCCCTCCAGGCCGGAGGCGCTGCTGACGACCAGCAGGTCGAGCGGGCCGACCCAGCCGGGCAGCTGCCAGGCCAGCCCCGCGGCCAGTGAGTCCGGCGTGCCCCGGCGGGCCTCGGCGGGGCCGAGCGGCAGCACCTGGCAGGCGGGCACGGCGACCGCGGCGAGCACTTCGGCGGCGGTCAGCGCGCTGCCGTGACCGGCGACCAGGAGGGTGCGCGGCCGGCCCTCGGGCCGCAGCGAGGCCAGTCCGGCCTCGTCGGCGAGCCGGACGGCGGTGCGGATCCGGGCGCCCGCCCCGGCCAGCGCCAGCAGGGCGTGCTGCCGGTCGGCGCGCTGCAGGGCGGCCGGATCGTCGAGCAGGGTGTCGTCGAGCATGCGGCCGGCCTCCAACGGGCTCACCGGGCGGGGGTCAGGAGGGGCGGCGGGCCTCGTCGACCAGCAGGACGGGGATCTCGTCGCGCACGGGGTAGATCAGGCCGCAGGTGTCACCGGTGCACCGCAGCTCCGGCTCGTCCCGGTCGGAGCTCTCGGCGAGCGGCGCGTGGCACTGCGGGCAGACCAGGATCTCCAGCAGGAAGGACGGCAGGCTCATGGACGTCGGGCTCCAGATTCGTGCGGTGTGCGGTGCGGCCAACGCGGCCGACAGCCACACTACCGGCCGTGGCGGGGCTGTCGTCAGATCATCGGGCGCCCGGTCGCCGACGTGCCTCCCGGGCCCTCGGTCAGTTGTCCGGGGAGCGCAGGACGCGCAGGTGGCCGCGCCTGCCGATCTCGCCGGAGTCGGCGTCGTGGGTGCCGCCCTGACGCGGCGTGCGCTCCTGCGGGCGGGCCGCCTCGCGGACGGCGTTGGCGAGCGCCTCCAGGTCGTCGCTGGTGCGGCGGACGGGGCCGGCGTCGGCGGCGAGGCGGACGACCTCCCAGCCGCGCGGAGCGGTCAGCCGCTCGGCGTGCTCGGCGCACAGGTCGTAGCAGTGCGGTTCGGCGTAGGTCGCGAGCGGGCCCAGCACGGCGGTGGAGTCCGCGTAGACGTACGTCAGCGTCGCCACGGCCGGCCGGCCGCACGCGGTCCGCGAACAACGACGTACAGAGCTCACGAGGGTGGACGGTACAGCACTCCCGGGCGGGCCGCGACGACCCACCCCCGCCGGGCGTTCCGTGTCGCCGCCGCACCGGCCCCGGGGTGGTCCGCTCCGGCCGGGTCAGGGACTACTCTCGACACTGATATGGACAGCCCCACACCTCCGTCACCGGCCGGTGGGCAGCGCCGAGCGCGCCACCGGGACCGGCACGGCCGCGGCCTGCGCGGACCGCTCGCACCGCCGCAGGTGCCGATCTCGCTGACCCGATCCGAGCTGTTCGACGACTACGTCCGCGAGTCGGTGGAGCGGTTGGAGCGCCGGTGGCCGCAGCTGGTGGACGTGGAGTTCGCCGTCCAGGAGGTGCCGCTGCCCGGCCGGGGCGAGTCCGACCCGGACGGCGTGCCGCTCGGCCGGGTCGTCCCCGCCGCGCAGGGCCGCAAGAGCCGGATCGTGGTGTACCGCCGCCCGATCGAGATCCGCGCGAAGTTGCGCGAGGACCGGGCGGCGCTCGTCCACGAGGTCCTCATCGAGCAGGTGGCCGAACTGCTCGGGCTGTCGCCCGACGCCATCGACCCCCGCTACGACGAGGACTGACCGCCCCTCCGCTCAGCGCAGCACCAGACCGGGGTCGTTCTGCGCGTACGGCACCGTGACGGTGCTGTGGTCGTCCCGGAAGGCCTGCACCGTGAACATCGGGACGTCCTTCTGCGGCAGGGCGAGCATCCGGGCCGCGACCACCGGGCCGCCGGAGACCGTCTCCGCGGTGATCCCGTAGACGCCGTTCAGGCCGGCCGGCTCCAGGTTCTGCACGACGACCGTGCTGCCGGCCGGGACGTCGACCTCCTTGGTCGCCGGGGTGCCGCCGCCGGTGCCCGCGGACGCCGTGAGCCTGACCTTCGCCGCGGCGGAGCCCGTCGCGGTCAGGTAGAGCGTGGTGGCGCCGCCGCCGCGGTTGTCCGCCAGTCCGGCGCGCTTGCCGATCGGGCCGGCCGCGCTGATCCAGGCCGCGTCGGCCTTGCCGTTGTTCGCCCGGTCGACCCGGACGGCGGCGACCACCGGCGTCGGGTGGGCCGGGTCGCTCGGGCTGAGCCGGATCGCGCCGGCCTCGCTGTGCTCGAACGGGCCCAGGTCCAGGGCGGCGACCATGCCTGCCTTGACGTGCAGGCTCTCCTTGCCGGCCGGGGTGAACCAGCCGTTCTTGCCGGAGATCTGGATCTTCAGGTCGGCGTCGTCGTCGGCCGGGGCGGCGACGATCAGCCGGGCCGAGGCCAGCTCGGCCGGCAGGCCCGGCAGCACCTGCACGGCGGCGGGCGCCGCGGAGGCGGCCACCCAGTCGCCGCCCTTGCCCTCGTCGGAGACGTTGAGCGCGGCGCCGACCCGGCCGTCGCGCACCACCACGTGCACCGCGAGGTCCGGCTCCACTGCCGTGGTGAGCAGGGACTTCAGCCGGACCCGCTGGGAGCTGCCGGGGGCCATGGTGATGCCGTTGGCCGCTTCGACGTCGATCGCGCCCTTCGCGCCGACCAGCCGGATGTCGACCGTCGCCGGGGCGGAGTCCGCGTTGACCAGGTTGACGTAGTCGTCGCGGCCCTGGGCGGTGCTGGCGCCGGCGAACCAGAAGTCGGTGCCTGAGGGCGCGCAGTCCAGGCCGTAGAGGCCGGCCCGGGCCTGGTCCAGGTAGGTGGTGGTCTGCGAGAGGCCGAAGCCGGGGGCGAAGGCGCCCTCGGCGGTGGCCACCGTGCCGGGCGCGGTGTCGCCGGCGAGACCGCGGCCGGTGACCGGGACACCCGGCTTGGCCAGCGTCAGCCGGG
>NZ_JBEYFP010000216.1:0-9046 GCF_040634455.1 Kitasatospora sp. NPDC007106 | reverse complement strand
CCGCGTAGGGGGTGGCGGCGCCGACCGCGGCGAGCGCGGCGGTCAGCGCCGAGGCCTCCTCGGCGGTGAGGTGGATCGGCGGAAGCGTCGTCCCGGGGTCGACCGACCAGCCGCCGCCTCGTCCGGTCACGGCACGCACCGGGACGCCGGCCTCCATCAGGGTCTGGAGGTCGCGCTGCACCGTTCGCCCGCTGACCTCGAACCGCCCGGCGAGCACCGCGACCGTCAGGGGTCGCGGCGCCGCCGCGCGCAACTCCTCGACCAGCGTGTACAGTCGGGCGGTTCGCTTCATGCCGTCGACGCTACCCTCACGCGGCGGCCAGGAAGTCCCGTTCCCGCCGCACCTCCCGCTCGGTGGCGGTCAGCGGGAAGAGGGTGAAGCCGTGCATCGCACCGGCGACGACGCCGAGGTGCGCGCGCCCGCCCGCCGCCCGCCACCGGGCGGCCAGGAACAGCGAGTCGTCGAGCAGCGGGTCCTCGGTACCGACGACGATCCGGGCGGGCGGCAGCCTGGTGAGGTCCGCGAACAGCGGCGAGATCTCCGGGCTGCGGCGCCCCTCCTCCCCCGCCCCGGGCGTGAACAGCTCGTAACTGCCCTGCAGGGAGTCGGTGTTGCTCAGCAGCCGGCGTGGGCCGAAGTTGCGCTGGCTCGGTGTCATCGACAGGTCGTAGACGCCGTAGCGCAGGTTGGCCGCGCGGAACGCTCCGGTGAGGCCGTGCCGGTCGCGCAGGCGCAGCAGCGTCAGCACGGCGAGGTGGGCGCCGGCCGACTCGCCGCCGATCAGCAGCCGTTCGGTGCCGAACTCGGACGCCGCGTGCTCCACCAGCCACGACGCTGCGGCTTCGCAGTCGTCGGGCCCGGCGGGGAAGGGGTGTTCGGGGGCGAGGCGGTAGTCGATGCTCACCACGGCCAGCCGGGCCTGCTCGGCGAGCCCCCACAACCGCTCGTCCTGGCCGTCCGCGGAGCCGAACACCCAGCCGCCCCCGTGGATGTGCAGGTAGACGCCGGTCACCTGCTCCGGGACGAAGACCCTCACCCGGACGCCGCCCGCGACAGTGCGGTCCCGGCCGTGCGCCAGCCTCACCGGCGGGGTGTCCCCGCCGAGCCGGTTGCGCCGCAGGTGGGCCAGTACGGCGGCGTCGGGTGCCCGTCCGCGGGCCGGGCGGCCCGCGGCGGCGGCCTCGAACTGCGCGTTGAACGCCAGGGTCTCGGAGAGGCAGTCCTCGTCTGTGATCGTCATGACCCCGACTGTGCCGGTTGCCCGCGACAGCGTCCTGTCACCCTTTTCCTGTGAACCGCGTCACGCTCGGGCCCTCTGACGGCGGAACGGGCGCGGGCGGCGGGTCGACGGGAACGCGGGCGGGGCGCGGCTCGGGGGAAGTCCCGGGCCGCGCCCCGCCGTTCAGCCGCGGGTCACGGCTTGATGCGCACGATCTGCGGGTCGTGGTCGCTCGCCTGGGCGGCGAACTCGCTGTTGACGTGCACCACGTCGTAGTCGACGTGCTGGCGCTTCAGGCCGGGGCTGACCAGGATGTGGTCGAGCACCTGGGAGTTGCCCTGGTAGACGTACGAGTAGCGCTCGGACGCCGGCAGCTCGTTGACCAGGTCGCGGAGCACGCCGCCCTCGGTGAGGGTCTGCAGCGCGGGCGAGAACTGGTAGTCGTTGAAGTCGCCGAGGGAGACCACGCGGGCGCCCGGGTCGGCGGCGAGCAGCTTCGCCACGAAGGCGTGCTCGACGGCGGCCTGCTTGGTCCGCTGCACCTCGGAGCTGCGGGTCGGGGCCTGGAAGCGGCTGTCGATGCCCTGGTCGCCGCCCTTGCTGTTGAAGTGGTTGGCGATCACGAAGACCGGCTTGCCCTTGAAGGAGAACTGGCCGACCAGCGGCTTGCGGCTGGTCGTCCAGGCCTCGTTGCCCGGGTCGATGCGGCCCGGGGAGGCGGTCAGCGCGGTGGCCTTGCCGGTGCCGGTGACGTCGACCGCGGTCGTGGCGTCGCCGCCCGGGATGTCGGTGAAGGAGATCCGGGCGGGGTTGAAGAGGAAGCCCTGGCGGATGTTGCCGCCGGGCTCGCCGCCGTCCTTGCCGTCGACCGGGTCGATGGAGCGCCACTCGTAGGCCGGGCCGCCGGCGGCCTTGATGGCCGCGACGAACTTGGCGACGGTGGCGCCGGCGGTGACGGTGCCGTCGTTGACCGCGCCGTTGTCGTCCTGGATCTCCTCGAGGGCGACCACGTCGGGCGAGCGCAGGTTGGTGACGATGCCCTGGGCGAGCTGGGCGAACTTCTCGTCCGGGTCGGACGGGTCGAGGTTCTCCACGTTGTACGTGGCGATGGTGGCCTCGCTCGGCAGCGGGCGGGCGGTGACCTCGCGCTTGAGCCCGTTGTCCTTGAGCGCGCCCATCGTGGTGGCCGCGACGGTGTAGCCGCCGAACTGGTTGTAGTCGAGCGGGCCGACGGTGGTGCCGGTGAGGCGGTCGCCGACGTTGGCGACCGGGAAGGCGCCCTCGGCGGCCGGGATCAGCGACTGCACCATCAGGCGGCCGGTGTTCGGCTTGTCGTAGCCGAGGTAGACGACGCCGCCGCGGCGGGTGGCCGGGTCCTCGCAGGAGGCGTCCACCCACAGCTCGCCGTACTTGTCGGTGGCCTGGACGACGCGGGCGTCGGCGACCTCGACCCGCATGCCCTCCAGCGACTCGTACAGGTCGAGCGCGTAGGCCGCGGGCTGCAGCGGCAGGTTCTCGATGGTGGCGCCGGCGGCCTCGGGGGCGTAGGCGGCGGGGATGCTGCGGCCGTCGAGGCGGACGGCGGCGGGCAGCGGGTTGCCGGAGGAGAGCACGGTGGTCTTCGGCGCGCTCAGCTCGGTGACGGACTGGCTGCCGCCGGTGAACGACGGGTAGTACTCGGTGACCTTGGCGGTGACCAGCACCGAGTCGCCGACCTTGACGGTCGGGGCGGCGCTGCCGGTGTAGACGAAGACCGCCTCGCTGGTGGCCGGGTCGGCGTCCGGGGTGGCGTCCTGGATCCAGAAGCCCTTGGAGCCGGTGGTGCGCACGCCGGTGACGATGCCGGGGATGCCGGGGATGGTGCTGCCGGCCTTCGGGGATATCCGGGTGTTGCCCTGGATGTCGTGGATGCGGACGGTGCCGGGCTCGGTCGGGCCGGTGGAGCCGGAGCCGTCGCCGGCGTCGGCGGTCTCGCCCTTGCTGTTGACCGGGGTGGGCACGCCGGCCTTCAGGTCGGCGGCGTTGTCGTCGGTGTCGGGCAGGCCGGCGCCGCGGGCGACCGAGGCGGTGTTGCTCGCGCCGGCGGCGGAGGCGCTGCCCTCGTGGACGACGGCGGTGCCGAAGCCGACCAGGTCGCGGATCCGGGTGTCGGCGGCGCAGTCCGCGGCGGTCTTGCAGGTCAGCGGGGTGGTGCCCTGGACGAGCGCGACGGTGCCGGAGGTGCCGGACAGGGCGAGGGTGCCGGAGGCGTCCGGGGTGGGCAGGGCGACGGTGCCGCCGGTGCCCGCGGCCTCGGCGATCAGGAAGCGGCCGCCGGGCGCGATCGCGCCGCTCAGCGGGGTGACGCTCCAGGTGCTGCTGGCGCCCGGGGTGCCGGAGATGTACTGGACGCTCCAGCCGTCGAGGCCGAAGGCGGCGCCGCCCTTGTTGGCGAGCTCGATGAAGTCGTTCTTCAGCGTGGCGCCCGAGTTGCCGCCGCCGCCGTAGACCTCGGAGACGACCGCGTCGGCGGAGGGCGCGGCGGTGGCGAAGGGCAGCGGCACGAGGACCAGCGAGGCCGCCACGGAGGAGGACAGCACGGTCGCGCGCAGCAGTCTCCGGCGGGAGCGGGGGTTGCGGGCGGCGGTGGTTTCGGTCACCGGGAGGGGCTCCTTAATCTGCCGGCGGACGCGGGTCCACCGCGTGCGGGCAGCACGGTCACCCGGCGGACGTGGGCTCGCCGGGTGCTGAGGGTGTGTCAGAGTTGGTGACTACTCGCGTAGATACCGTGCAGTAAGATACGCGCGTAGAAGGTGACGCGACAAGACATCCTGCGTTAACTCTCGGCAGACGCCGCTCGCCCTCCCGCCGCCGAGGCACCGTCAGGGTCCGTACCGGGCAGGCCGCGAGGGGTCTGCCCGGTACGGACGGCCCGCCCGGCTACCCCAGCCGCGCGTCCGCGGCGAGCGAGCCGACCAGCTCCTCCACCCGCCCCTCGGGCAGGCCCCGCGACACGAACCAGGCCCCCACGTTGCGCACGTCCCGCTCCAGGAAGGACAGCCCGCGCGGGTTGGCGACCACGTCGACGATCTGCGGCACGTCGATGATCACCAGCCGGCCGTCGTGGACGAGGATGTTGTACGCGGAGAGGTCGCCGTGCGCGTAGCCGTCGACCGCGAGCAGCGACAGGCTGCGGCCGAGCTGCTCCCACAGGTCCTCGACGTCCGCCTCCTCGGCGCGGAGCTGGGCCAGCCGGGGCGCGGCCGCGCCGTCCCCGTCGCCGACGAACTCCATCAGGATCTCCGTCCCGGTGATCTGCACCGGGTACGGAACGGCCACCCCGGCCGACCAGAGCCGGCACAGCGCGGCGAACTCGGCCCCGGCCCACTGCCCGGCGATGGCCTCCTTGCCGAAGGCGGTGCGCTTGGCCATCGCCCGGGTGATCCGGGACTCCTTGTGCTGACGGCCCTCCAGGTAGCCGGAGTCGCGGTGGAACATGCGGTGCTGGGCGTCCCGGTAGCGCTTGGCGGCCATCAGGGTGCGGCGGCCGGTGCCCGGCACCGCGCGCTCCAGCAGGAAGACGTCGGCCTCCTTGCCGGTCTTCACGATCCCGAGCTCGGTGTCCACGGCCGCGAGTTCGGTCACCACCCAGTCGGGGCGCGGCTCGGGCCCCTTCTCGGTGGGGGTGGACCGGTCCCAGGTGGACCAGCGGTCGCCCTCGGCCGGGCCGTCGGACACGGCCGGGGCGGGGTCGTCGAAGCCCTCCGGGAACGCGGCCGCGGAGGGGACGTACTCGGGCTCGAAGTCGTCGAACCGGTCGGACCGGCGGCCGCGCCGCGGCCCACCCTTGGGACGGATACGGGAGAAGGAATCGCTGTCGGCAAAGCGCTCGCGCACTGCGGTGGCTCCTGGGGAGTGGCCCACCGGGTACGTCGGACGCGACGCGCTGTCAGCCGGTGGGGAGGTGACGATCGAGGGAGGCGTATGGCGCGCACGCGAAGGCGCGCCGCGACACGGCGGCAACCATCCGGACACACCTCCTCGACGTCGGGTCCTCGCACGGCGTTCGCGAGGACGTCAGCACACTAGCCGCTCCTGCCGGCGGCGCAACCGAATATCGAGCACGGGCGGCACCGCGTCCGCACCTCAGGCCTCCTGCGAGTCCGGGTACGTGGCGTCGATCAGTCCGGCGTAGGCGCGCAGCTCGGGGCGTCCGGTGGGCACCTTCCACCGGCGCAGGGCGTCCATCGACGGCCGGCCGCCCTCCTCGCTCTCGGCGAGGAAGCGCACGACCCGCTGCTGCGCCTCGCTCAACTCGTTGAAGCTCTGCGGCGGTTCGGCGGGAGCGTCCGGGAAGACCAGCGAGAGCAGCGTGCGCGCCGTGTAGTACCGGTCGTGGAACGCTTCGAGGCCCGTACAGCCGGCCAGGCCGGCCAGCACGGCCTCGACCGCCCGGAGCGTCGCGCCTTCGGACGTGCCGGCCAGGGCCATCGCCGCGAGGGCGCAGTAGGAGCCGCTCAGGAAGGACATCGTCCCGGCCCTCTCCGGCGGCCGGGCGACGACCTCGACCAGGGCGTCGACGACGGACGGGCCGGTGATGCCCCACCGCGTCAACGCGAAGGCGGAGGCCCAGCGCAGCTCGACCACCGGGCTGTCCAGGTAATGCTCGACGAAGGGGACGGCCGCCGGGTCGCCGAGCAGACCGAGGGCGACCAACCCCGTCGCCGCGGCCCCGGGCGAGTCCTCTCCGGCGACGAACGCCTGCAACAGCGGGACCGACATCGCCGCGGACTCGGGGAACCAGGCGAACAGGTTCGCCGTCTCGGCCCGCAGTTCGGGGCTGTCCGAGTTCAGCAGGACGGCGAGTTCGGGAAGTGCCTCCCGCACGGCGTCATAGCAGTGGACCACCGCTTCGGCGTCGATGAGTACCTGCGCCCAGCTGCCCTCGCGCTGTGTGCGCTGCTCGTCGTCCGCCGCCTCCGCGATCCACCGGGCCCAGTCGTCGGCTTCGCCGTGCAGCCCCTCCAGGTGGGCACGATCCTCCCGGGGGTCGTAGCCGTTCGGCAGGTGGTTGTTGTCCAGTCCGATCGCGATGGCGACCAGCAGAGCGACGAACCGATGTCTGTTGACCAATCTCGGGTCGAGTGCCATCCGCACGAGGAACGGAACGGTGTGCACCGCGGCCTGCGATCGCGTGCCCTGGTGCACGATGTGGTTCGCGAGCTGCGCACTCGGCGGGTACCGGCCCTCCCACACCCCCGCCTGCATCGCCCGGAGGTGTCCGGGGACGTCCTCGGCCGTGCCGTACGAGTGCTGGAGTCGGGCCCAGGGCACGTCGTCCAGGCCGGTGAGAGGGTCGGTGTCCGTCACGGCAGCAGATCCTGGCACGCCGGTACGACATCCGGCCCGGCCGGTGCTCCGTGCGACTCCCCGCCAGCCGGCCGCGGGGCCCGCGGAGCGCCGCCCGGCCGCGCTACTCGGCCTCGGCGGCGGCCGGCTCACGGACGGCCGCCGACCACTTCTGCTCGACCTTGCCGAGCTTCCAGTAGGCGATCGCACCGGCCCAGGTGACCACGAAGAGGCCGACGATGGCGTAGCCGACCATGTTGAGGTCGAGTTCGGCGATCCAGCCGATCGGGCCGGCGGTGATGCCGAGCTTCTCGGCGAGCAGGCCGACCAGCTCGACGACGCCGATGACCAGGGCGACCAGCACCGACAGGCCGGTGACGGTGAGGTTGTAGTAGATCTTGCGAACCGGCTTGGAGAACGCCCACTCGTAGGCGAAGTTCATGAACGACCCGTCGATGGTGTCGAGCAGGCTCATGCCGGCCGCGAAGAGGACCGGCAGCACCAGCAGCGCGTACCAGGGCAGCGAGAAGGCGGCGGCGCCGCCGGCCAGGACGAGCAGCGAGACCTCGGTGGCGGTGTCGAAACCGAGGCCGAAGAGCAGGCCGACCGGGTACATGTGCCAGGGCTTGGTGACGGCCCGGGTGACCCGGCCGAGGATCCGGTTGAGGAAGCCGCGCTTGTCGAGCTGGCGCTCCAGCTCCGCCTCGTCGAACTCGCCGTCCTTCATCCTGCGGAAGACCTTGAGGATGCCGTTGAAGGCACCGAGGTTGATCAGGCCGATCAGCACCAGGAAGGTGCCGGAGACGGAGACGCCGATCAGGCCGGTGGCGGTGTGCAGCGCCGACTCGTCGGACTCGACCTGCCCGGCCAGCGAGCGGATGCCGAAGGCCAGCAGCGCGCAGAGGCCGAAGACGATCGAGGAGTGGCCGAGCGAGAACCAGAAGCCGACGGAGAGCGGCCGCTTGCCCTGGCCCATCAGCTTGCGGGTGGTGTTGTCGATCGCGGCGATGTGGTCGGCGTCGAAGGCGTGCCGCATGCCGAGGGTGTAGGCGGTCAGGCCCATGCCGGCGCCGAAGACCTGGCCGCCGACGTCGTAGTGGCGCGGGGCGATCACGGCGAGCAGGGTGAACCAGCCGACGACGTGGAGGGCCAGCACGAAGCCGCCCATGCCGGCGAGCCGGATCCACTCCTCACGGGTGAGCCGGTCGCGCAGACGGCTTGGCGTTGACATGGGAGTCCTCCCGGCAGCGGACGGATGAGCCGGGCCATACTTTCGCCCCCAGGACTCAATTGCAAGTCATGTGCAACTGCTGACCCGGGGCACGCCGAGCTGCACCGATGCACCGGGGGCGCATTCCGCGGAGGACATGTCACACGACGTACCCGATCCCTTAACCTCCCGCGTCTTCCTCCAGCCTCTTCTACGCGCGGATACTCGGCTCGGTGCTCGGATCTACGCGCGGATACCCCAACCGTCCGCGTGCGGTTCCGGGCGCGGGTACCACTGCCCCCCAATCCCCCAACTCCCGACGGAGGAACGGCAGATGATCGGCACTCGCACCATCCGCACGAACGCGGCCCTGGCCGCCGGCGCCGTCCTGGCGGCCACCCTCACCGGCCTCGCGGCGCCCACCGCCCCGGCCGCGGCCGCCACCCCCCACCGGGTGCTCTTCGACAACAGCAAGGCCGAGACCGCCGGCAACGCCGACTGGGTCATCAGCACCAGCCAGCCCGACCCGCTCGGCCAGAACGCCAACCCCGGCACCGAGAAGAGCTGGACGGGCGCCCTCTCCGCCTGGGGCGTCGCCCTGCAGAAGGCCGGCGGCTACAGCCTCAAGACGCTGCCGTCCGGCTCGACCATCAGCTACGGCACCGGCGCCGCGCTCGACCTCGCCAACTTCGACACCTTCGTGATCCCCGAGCCCAACATCCGCTTCTCCACCGCCGAGAAGACCGCCATCATGCGCTTCGTGCAGAACGGCGGCGGGCTCTTCCTCGTCTCCGACCACAGCAACAGCGACCGCAACAACGACGGCTGGGACAGCCCCGAGATCATCAACGACCTCTTCACCAGCAACGGCGTCGACAACACCTCGCCGTTCGGCTTCTCGGTCGACGTGAAGACCATCAGCACCGACAACCCGCGGGCGGTCAACGACTCCGCCAACCCGGTGCTGCACGGCGCCTTCGGCAACGTCACCGGCTCGATCCTGCGCTCCGGCACCACCTTCACCCTCACCCCCTCCGCCAACTCCTCCGTCAAGGGCCTGGTCTACCGGACGGGCTACAGCGGCAACACCGGCGCCTTCTTCGTCACCAGCACCTTCGGCAGCGGCCGGATCGCCGCCTGGGGAGACAGCTCCCCGATCGACGACGGCACCGGCCAGTCCGGCAACACCCTGTACGACGGCTGGAACGACCCGGCCGGCACCGACGCGGCGCTCGCCCTGAACGCCACCGCCTGGCTCGCCAAGGCCTCCTGAGCCGCCCCGCCCGGC
>NZ_JBEYFP010000215.1:0-9152 GCF_040634455.1 Kitasatospora sp. NPDC007106 | reverse complement strand
CGGCCCCGTGCTCACCGCACGGGGCCGGCGGACCGGGCTGCGGCCGCTACAGGGCGGCGCTGCGGTGGTCCGGGTCGTGGACCTCGCCGACCAGCTCCTCCAGGACGTCCTCCAGGGCGACCAGGCCGAGCTGACGGCCGTCGGCGTCGACGACGGCGGCCAGGTGGGCGGCGGCCCGGCGCATGGCGCCGAGGGCGTCGTCCAGCGGCAGTCCGGCGCGCAGCTCGGGGATCGGGCGGCGCAGCCGCTCGGGCATCGCCGCGTCCGGGTCGTCCAGGTCGAGGACGTCCTTGACGTGCAGGTAGCCGAGCACGGTGCCGACGGCGTCGGCCACCGGGAAGCGGGAGAAGCCGGTGCGGACGGCGAGCCGTTCGACCTCCCGGGCGCTCACCCCGACCGGGACGGTCACCAGCTGGTCGGGCTTCAGCAGCACCTCGGTGACCGGCCGCTCGCCGAGCTCCAGGGCGTCCTCCAGCCGCTCCTGGCGCTGTTCGTCGAGCAGTCCGGCGTCGGCGGAGTCGGCCAGCAGGTGCAGCAGCTGCTCGCTGTTGAAGACCGACTCGACCTCGTCCTTGGCGTCGACCTTGAACAGCCGCAGGATGGCGTTGGCGAAGGCGTTCAGGAAGGCGATGAACGGGCGGAGGATCCGGGCGAGGCGGTCGAGCGGCGGGCCGAGCCAGAGCGCGGCCTTCTCCGGGCCGGCGAGGGCGATGTTCTTGGGCACCATCTCGCCGACCACCATGTGCAGGAACACCACGACGGCGAGCGAGACCGCGTAGCTGAGCAGGTGCATCAGCGACTCGGGCACGCCGACCGCGTGGAAGGGGCCGTGCAGCAGGTGGGCGATGGTCGGCTCGGCGAGGGCACCGAGGCCCAGCGAGCAGACGGTGATGCCGAGCTGGGCGGCGGCGAGCATCGCGGAGACGTTCGACAGTGCGTGCAGCACGGTGCGGGCGCGCCGGTTGCCGGACTCGGCGAGCGGCTCGATCTGGCTGCGGCGCACCGAGATGACGGCGAACTCGGCGCCGACGAAGAACGCGTTGCCGAGCAGCAGCAGGATCGCTGCGGCCAGTTGGAGCGCGGTCATCGGTCCTTCCCCCCGTCCTTGCCGTCCTCGCCCGCGAGGTCGGGGTCGGTCCGCTGGATCCGGACGCGGCCGGTGCGGTGCCGGTCGACGGCGAGCACGGTGAAGCGCCAGCCGGGCAGTTCGGCGGTGTCGCCGACGGCGGGCAGTTTGCCGAGCAGGTCGGCGAGCAGGCCGCCGAGGGTCTCGTAGGGGCCCTCCGGGGCCTGCAGGCCGATGATCTCCAGCTGGCCGGTCCGGGTGAGGCCGTCGGCCTCCCAGACGGGCAGGCCGTTCTCCGGCGGCATCGGCCGCAGGTCGGGCTCGTCGGCGGGGTCGTGCTCGTCCTGCACCTCGCCGACGATCTCCTCGACGATGTCCTCGACGGTGACGACGCCGGCGGTGCCGCCGTACTCGTCGACCACGACGGCCATCGGCTGCTGGCGGCGCAGCCGGTCGAGCAGTTGCTCGGCGGGCAGGGTCTCGGGGACGAGCAGCGGCGGGGAGGCGAGGTGGGCGACGCGGGTGTGGCCGCGGCGGTCCTCGGGGACGGCGAGCGCGTCCTTGAGCGTGACGGTGCCGGTGATCTCGTCCAGGTTGTGCACGTACACCGGGAAGCGGGACAGGCCGGTGGCGCGGACGAGGTTGACGACGTCGGCGGCGGTGGCGTCGTGGTGCAGGGCGACCACGTCGATCCGCGGGGTCATCACGGACTCGGCGGTGAGCCGGCCGAGGCCGAAGGTGCGCACGAACAGCGTCGCGGACTGCTGGTCTATGGCGCCCGCGCGGGCGGAGTGCCGGGCCAGGGCGACGAGTTCGGCGGGGGTGCGGGCGTGGCCCAGCTCCTCCTGCGGTTCGATGCCGAGCGCGCGGACCATCTTGTCCGCGGAGCCGTTCAGGAAGCTGATCAGCGGGCGGCAGGCGGCCGAGAAGGCGCGCTGCGGGCCGACGACGGCGTACGCGACCTGCAGCGGCCGGGAGATCGCCCAGTTCTTCGGGACGAGCTCGCCGATGACCATCTGCAGCACGGTGGCGCCGGTCATGCCGATCACGACGGCGGCGCCGCGGGCGGCGCCCTCGGACAGGCCGATCGCGGTGAACACCGGCGAGAGGATCACGGAGAGGGCGGGCTCGGCGAGCATGCCGACCACCAGGGAGGTGATGGTGATGCCGAGCTGGGCGCCGGAGAGCTGGAACGACAGGTGGCGCAGGGCCTTGGAGAGGCTGCGGGCCCGGAGGTCGCCGGACTTGGCGGCGCGTTCGACGGTGCCGCGCTCCACGGTCACGAAGGCGAACTCGGCGGCCACGAAGAGGCCGTTCGCGAGGATGAGCAGGAAGGCCGCGAGCAACAGCAGCCAGGCGGTGGTCATCGTGCCGCCTGCCTGCCGGGGGTCGGACGCAGGGCGGCGCAGGTACTACCGGACGGATCGTCCATGGATGGGGAGAGTCACTCCTCAGGTCGTTCGGGGGCGGCGGGCACTTTTGCCCCGGCTTTACCAGCCGTCACCAGCCTAGACGATACCGAACGAGTGTAGGGATCCTGCCTCCGCGGGCCGTCAGCGACGCGCCGTCCCGCGCTCGTCGACGAGGTCGCGCAGCGTCCGGGCGGCGGTGATCGCCTGCTCCCGGCCGGCGGCGGGCTGGATGCCGACCGCGGCGAGCGAGGTGCCGTCGGCGAGGTCGAGGATCACCCAGGGGTCGCCGGCCCGCAGGTTGACCCGGACGATCTCGGCCCAGGCGAGGCGGCGGCTGCGGACGAAGTTGACCACCGTGACGCCGTCCTCGTCGGCGCTCACCCGCGGCCGGGCGAGCATCAGGCCGACGGCGGCGAAGAGGAGTCCGCTGATCACCATCATGGCGCGGTCGTTGGTGTGCCAGTTCGCCGGGAGGATCACGGCGAGCACGGTGAACACGATCACCAGCACGGCGCAGAGCGGCAGCAGCACGAAGCGGTTGCGGCGCGGCGACCAGGTCACCGGCAGGACGGCGGCGGGGGTGGACAACGGGGTGGCTCCAGGAAGGCGCGGGGCGGGGGCCGGCCGGCCCCCGCCCCGGAGGATCGGTCAGAGGCGGCAGGCGTGGATGTTGGTGACCAGGATGGCGCGGGCGCCGATCGCCCACAGGTCGTCCATGATCCGCTGGGCCTCCTTGCGGAGCACCATGGACCGGACGGCCACCCAGCCCTCGGTGTGCAGCGGCGAGACGGTCGGCGACTCCAGGCCCGGGGTCAGCGCGACGGCCTCGCCCACCTTCTCGGCGCGGATGTCGTAGTCCATCAGCACGTACCGGCGGGCCACCAGGACGCCCTGGAGGCGGCGCAGGAACTGCTCGACGCCCGCGTCGTCGCCGGCGCCCTTGGGGCGGATCACCACGGAGTCGGAGACCAGGATCGGGTCGCCGAACACCTCCAGGCCGGCGTTGCGCAGGCTGGTGCCCGTCTCGACGACGTCCGCGATGACGTCGGCGACCCCGAGCTGGACGGCCGTCTCGACCGCGCCGTCCAGCTTGGTGACGGTGGCCTTCACCCCGCGCTCGGCGAGGTGCTGCTCCACCAGGCCGGTGTAGGAGGTGGCGATCCGCATGCCCTCCAGGCCCTGCACGTCCTCGACCTGCACGCCGACCGGGCGGGCGAAGCGGAAGGTGGAGCCGCCGAAGCCGAGGGCCAGCACCTCCTCGGCGTCCGCGCCGGAGTCCAGCAGCAGGTCGCGGCCGGTGATGCCGACGTCGAGCCGGCCGGAGCCGACGTACACGGCGATGTCCCGCGGCCGCAGGAAGAAGAACTCGACCTGGTTCTCCGGGTCGACCAGCACGAGTTCCTTCGGGTCCTTGCGCTGGCGGTAGCCGGCCTCATGCAGCATCTCCGCCGCGGGACCCGAGAGAGAACCCTTGTTGGGAACGGCGATGCGGAGCATGGGAGATGAGTCCTTCACTGTGGGAGGGATGGCTGACACGGTGCGGTCAGAGGTGGGCGTACACGTCGTCGAGCGTCAGCCCGCGGGCGATCATCATCACCTGAAGGTGGTAGAGGAGCTGGGAGATCTCCTCGGCCGTCTGCTCGTCCGACTGGAACTCGGCGGCCATCCAGACCTCGGCGGCCTCCTCGACGACCTTCTTGCCGATCGCATGGACGCCCTGCTGGACGAGCTGCGCGGTGCGGGAGGACGAGGGGTCGCCGGAGGCGGCCTTCTGCTGGAGCTCGGCGAAGAGCTCCTCGAATGTCTTCGAAGCCATGATGACCTCACCATACGGGGTGCGGGCTGACCGACGGTAAACGGTTCCGGACCGTGGACAGTCCGGTGGGACAATCCCCCGTTCTACCGCCAGGGCTCGCTGACGCCGCGCAGCGCCACGGCGGTGGCGACGGCCGCGGTGACCGCCTCGTGGCCCTTGTCCTCGGCCGAGTCGGGCAGGCCGGCGCGGTCCAGCGCCTGCTGCTCGTCGTCACAGGTCAGCACGCCGAAGCCGACCGGCACGCCGGTGTCCACCGCGACCTGGGTCAGGCCCATGGTGGCGGCCTCGCAGACGTAGTCGAAGTGCGGGGTGCCGCCGCGGATGACCACGCCGAGGGCGACCACGGCGTCGTAGCCGCGGCCGGCGAGGTGCTTGGCGGCGACCGGCAGCTCGAAGGTGCCGGGCACCCGCAGCACGGTCGGCTCCTCGATGCCGAGCTCCTTGAGGGCGCGGTGGGCGCCGTCCAGCAGGCCGTTCATCACCTGGTCGTGCCACTGCGCGGCGATCACCGCGACCCGCAGGTCGGCGCAGTTCTTGATGGTCAGCTCGGGGGCTCCGTGGCCGCTCACGTCGTACTTCCTCTGTCTCGAAGGCTGTGCTGGTGTGCGAAGGCTGTGGTGGTGCGGGGTGGCTCAGGAGTCGGCGTCGAGCCACGGCAGGTCGTGGCCCATCCGGTCCCGCTTGGTGCGCAGGTAGCGCTCGTTGTGCTCGCCGACCCGGACCTCGACGGGCAGCCGGCCCTTCACCTTCAGGCCGTGCTCGGTGAGCGCGTTCTGCTTGTGCGGGTTGTTGGTCAGCAGGGTGAGCGAGCGGACGCCGAGGTCGGCGAGCATCTGCGCGCCGATCGAGTAGTCCCGGGCGTCGGCGGGCAGGCCGAGGTCCAGGTTGGCGTCGACGGTGTCGCGGCCCTGCTCCTGCAGCTCGTAGGCGCGCAGCTTGTGGCTGAGGCCGATGCCGCGGCCCTCGTGCCCGCGCAGGTAGAGGACGACGCCGCGGCCGGCCTCGGCGACCTGGCGCAGCGAGGCCTGCAGCTGGGGGCCGCAGTCGCAGCGCAGCGAGCCGAGGACGTCGCCAGTGAGGCACTCGGAGTGCAGCCGGACGAGGACGTCCTCGCCCTCGGGGAGGCGGCCGTCGGCGTCGAGGCCGCCGGCGACCAGCGCGAGGTGCTCGACGCCGTCGATGGTGCCCTTGTAGCCGACGGCGGTGAAGTCGCCGTACTCGGTGGGCAGGGCGGTGACGGCGGCCCGGTCGACGTGCAGTTCGGTGCGGCGGCGGTAGGCGATCAGGTCCTCGATGGAGATGATCGCGAGGCCGTGCTCGCGGGCGAAGGCGACGAGTTCGGGCAGCCGGGCCATGGTGCCGTCGTCGTTGACGACCTCGGCGATGGCGCCGGCCGGGGTGAGGCCGGCAAGCCGGGCGAGGTCGACGGCGGCCTCGGTGTGGCCGGGCCGCACCAGCACGCCGCCGTCGACGGCGCGCAGCGGGAAGACGTGGCCGGGGCGGGTGAGGTCGGCGGCCTCGGTGCCGGTCGATGACAGCAGCCGGATGGTGCGGGCGCGGTCGGCGGCGGAGATGCCGGTGTCCACGCCGTCCCGGGCGTCGACGGAGATGCTGTAGGCGGTGCCCTTGCGGTCCTCGTTGACGGCTGTCATCGGGGGCAGCTTGAGCCGGTCGAGCTCCTCGCCGGTCATCGGGGCGCAGATGACGCCGGAGCTGTAGCGGATGGTGAAGGCGAGGAGTTCGGGGGTCGCGGCGGAGGCGGCGAAGACGATGTCGCCCTCGTTCTCGCGGTCCTCGTCGTCGACCACGATCACGGCGCGGCCGAGGGCGATGTCGGCGATGGCGCGCTCGACCGGGTCGAGGGCGAGCTCGTCGGGGTGCTGGATGGTCATGCCGTGACTCCCTGCGGGACGTTGGCGGTCGAGGGACGGGCCGTACGGGTGCTCAGCCACCAGGTCCGCAGGCCGAGCAGCACCAGCACGAAGTAGATGGCGAAGGTGAGGGCGGAGAAGACGTAGCCGTGGGTGTAGGAGTACGGGACGCCGATCAGGTCGACGGCGATCCAGGCGAACCAGAACTCCACCCGGCCGCGGGCCTGGGCGACCATCGCCGTCAGGGTGCCGACGAAGATGTAGGCGTCCAGCCAGGGGGCCCAGGACAGCTTCGGGAAGGCCATGAACAGGCCCGCCACGGCGGCGGTGCCGAGTGCGGCGCCGGCCACCAGCAGGGCGCGCTCGCGCCAGGAGGCGAACCGGACGGCGAGCGTGCCGCCGTCGCGCCGGCCGCGCTGCCACTGCGCCCAGCCCCAGGCCGCGGTCACGATGACGACCAGCTGCTTGCCGACCATGCCGGGGGCCTGCCCGCCGAGGAAGGCGGCGACGAGGACGGCGCCGGCCAGCAGCTGGACGGGCCAGCTGAGCACCGAGCGGCGCCAGCCGAGGGCGAGCGCGGCCAGGCCGAGCAGGTTGCCGATCATGTCGGCCCACTTCACCTGCTCGCCGAAGGCGGTGAAGGCGACCGAGGTCAGCGCGCTCACGAGGCGTCCTTCGCGAGGTGGTCGGGCAGGGTGCGGGTGTCGAGCAGCCGCTCGACGTACTTGGCGAGGACGTCCACCTCGAGGTTGACCGGGTCGCCGACGGCCTTGGTGCCGAGGGTGGTCAGTTCGAGGGTGGCGGGGATCAGCGAGACGCTGAAGGAGTCGAGGGCGGCGTCGACGACGGTCAGGCTGACGCCGTCGACGGTGATCGAGCCCTTCTCGACCAGGTACCGGGTGATGGACTGCGGCAGCGAGAAGCGCAGCACCTCCCAGCGGGGGTTGCCGTCGGCGTCGAGGTCGCCGGGGGCGCGGGAGAGCAGCTCGCCGGTGGCGTCGACGTGGCCCTGGACGAGGTGTCCGCCGAGCCGGGCGCCGAGCGCCATGGCCCGTTCCAGGTTGACCCGCGAGCCGGGCCGCAGGGCGCCGAGGCTGGAGCGGTGCAGCGTCTCGGCCATCACGTCGGCGCTGAACTCACCGGTCTCGGCGGCCAGTTCCTCGGGGCTGTCGACGACGGTCAGGCAGACGCCGTTGACCGCGATGGAGTCGCCGTGCTTCGCGCCGGAACGGACCACCGGGCCGCGCAGGCGGATACGCGAGGAGTCGCCGATCTCCTCGATGGAGACGACCTCGCCGAGCTCTTCGATGATGCCGGTGAACACCCGGGTTCTCCTCGCGCTTAGGGGCGCGGACTCCGGGGCGGCACGGGAGATGACGCGGACGGCACGACCGTAAGGGAACCCGCCTCCGGCACCGTCGCCGAAGAGAGCTCTCCTGCCCGATCTCCACGACCCGTCGCCGGGTCGTGGACCTGCTCGTCCGCCGCGCACGCCTCCCATCCGGACTTTAACCGTCGGTCCAGGAATTTCACCTGGTCAACCGGCCGCTGGCTGCGGACGGGTCGCGGACTGTAACCGCCGGTTCGGATTTTCACCGACCCCGGAGTGCGCTGAACGTCACTACTACTGCCGTCATTCTGCCATGATCGGCGCCGCAGCAGCAGGGGGTGGGTCTGTGGTCTGTTTCACTCGGCGACCGGCCGGTCACGGGAATAGCCCGCCCGGCCGCCGCGGCGGCGCCGGGCGCGCCCTCCGCCGGCCCTGAGGGCGCGTCAACGGCGGTGCCTCAGGGGCGGATCAGCGGCACCTCCTCGGCGTGCCGGCGCTGCTGCGCGGAGTCCCAGTCCCCGGTGCAGTAGACCGAGATCTCCGAGATCGCGCCGTCCCGGACGTCGGCGCGCATCAGTTCGCGGCAGTACCAGTGGTCGCCGCCGGCCTCCCAGCGCTCCTCGACCTCGATGGTGAAGCCGGTCCCCGTACGGTCGACCCGGCTGCGCGGCACGGTGCCGGTCGCCGGGTGACCGGCCCGGCGCAGCGCGGCCACGCCCTCGGAGCCGGTGGCCTGCAGGCGCCACTGCGGCACGGTCAGGTCGCAGAGGACGTCGGCGGTGAACAGGCCCTGCGGCGGCACGCCGGTCCGCAGGAAGTCCACCAGCAGGCCGGCGAGCCGGCGGACGGTCTCCTCGTCGGGGGCGGCGGCACGGGCGGTGGCGGCGGACGCGGTGGTGGTCATGGTGTCCTCCTCGGGGGCTGTGTCTGCCCCCGGGGCGTGAGATCGGACGGCACGGTGTGCGGTCCGCGCTCACAGCCGCCACCGCGGCGCCTGCTCGGGCCGGTACTCGCAGAAGGTGCCGGTGCGGACGGCCGCCTGCAGGTGCCGGCCGAGCTCCGGATGCACCGCGCCGATCCGGGACACCGCGGCACGGATCCGGGCGGTGACGGCCGTCCGGGCCCGCTCCGCCGCGGACCCGGTGCGGCGTGCCCGGCCGCCGAGCCCGTACGCGGCGGACAGCTGCCCGAGCAGCGCGTCCTGCTCGACGGCGAGCCGTGCGGAGCGTTCGGCGTCCCCCGCGGCGTCCGCCTCCTCGGTCTCCTCGGCGAGTTCGCGCAGCCGTCGGCGGTACGCGGCACGGGCCGTGGAGTCGATCAACTCGCCGGTGTCGGCCGGACGGTGGAGGCCGGCGTGGTCCGGGCCCGGCCGTCCGACCGCGGTGGCGAGGTCGAGGGCCGGCACCGGGGTGCCGGGGCGGGCGAGCAGCACCGCGAGGTCGCGCAGGCCCTTGCTGTCGGGCAGCCCGGCCTCGCGTCCGCCGTAGCGCAGCAGCCACCGGCCGCCGTCGAAGCGGAAGGCGGCCTCGGACGACTCCGCCTCCGGGGCCGGGGCGGGTGTCGGCCGGGATGCCCTTGTCGGTGTCGCTGTCGATGCTGGCGGAGGCGACGGCCTTGACGTCCTTGCCCTGCAGCAGCGCGACGGCGAGCTCGGCGG
>NZ_JBEYFP010000214.1:0-9160 GCF_040634455.1 Kitasatospora sp. NPDC007106 | reverse complement strand
GCCGCGGAGCCTGCCCGGGCCCCCGCGGCGGACGGGAGCACGGAGCCCTGCCCGTCCGAGGCCGAGGCCGGTGCTGAGCCCACCGCTGAGCCCACCGCTGAGCCGGCCGCGCAGGCGGAGAAGGCGGAGAAGGCGGAGGAGCCCGAGTCGGCGGACCCGGGTGCGCCGGCCGACTCGCGCCGCAGGCTGCGGGGTGCGCTCTGGCCGCCGCGGCTCTCCCGCGGCCAGCTCGTCGTGGCCGTGCTGCTGTTCGCGCTGGGCCTGGGTCTGGCGATCCAGGTGCGTTCCACCAACGACCACAACCAGCTGCGCGGGGCCCGCCAGGAGGATCTCGTCCGCATCCTCGACGAACTGGACAGCCGCCAGCAGCGTCTCCAGCAGGAGAAGACGCAGCTGGAGCAGTCGTTGACCCAGTTGGAGAACAGCTCCAACCAGGCCAAGGAGGCCCAGGAGCAGACCAGGAAGAAGGCGACCGAGCTGGGTGTGCTCGCCGGCACGGAGCAGGCGACCGGGCCGGGAATCGTCTTGACGATCAATGATCCCCAGGGGCAGGTGAAGGCGGATATGCTGCTGGACACCCTGCAGGAACTCCGAGCGGCGGGAGCGGAGGCGATTCAGATCAACGACGTGCGTGTCGTGGCCGGCACCTACTTCACCGACGGCGCCGACGGCGGTGTGCAGATCGACGGCAAGAAGGTGTCGCAGCCGTTCCGCTTCACGGTCGTGGGCAACCCCCAGGACCTGACGCCCGCGCTGAACATCCCGGGCGGCGTGGTCCGCACCCTGGAGAAGGAACAGGCGACCGCGGTCATCACCCAGCAGCAGAAGGTGGTCGTCGACGCGCTCGCAGCGCCGAAGCCGCTGCAGTACGGCAAGCCGGCGGCGAAGTGACGGCTCGACTGTCCTACGGTCCGTCAGGTACGCGCGGCCCCCGGTGGCGCGCCGCCGGGCGGCCTGAGGCACACTGGGATGTTCCACCCCGGCGGTGCGCTCCGCCGCCTGCTCGGGCCCGGCCGGATGCCGGGCCAGCTGCCTGTCCGAGCCTGTCACCCTGCCCCGCGGGCGGGTCTGTCACACGCAAGGGGATTCGCCCGTGAGTCTGTTCTCGAAGCTTTTCGGCCGCAACAACCGCCAGGAGTCGGCGGACGCGCCCACCGCGCGCCACCGCCACCCGGGGGAGGAGGCCGCCGTCCCCGGCATGCGGCCCGCGCCCGAGGCGGACCAGTACGCCGAGCGCCCGCTGTTCCGCGACGGCCACGGCGCGGCTCCGTACGAGGGGAATGCCCGGGGCTACGGCGCGTCGGTTGAATCGGGTGGCGCGCCGCGCATAGGTTTCCCGGCAGCACCCTCAACCTCCGGTGGAGGGTTTACCCCGGACCCCTACGCCGGGCACGTCCAGCAGGGTGTGCCGAGCCAGGAGGCTGTGACGATGGCTGGCACCTCCCCGTGTCCGCGGTGCGGCAACCAGAACCCGGTCACGGCCCGGTTCTGCTCCAACTGCGGGACGGCGCTGCGCAGCGCGCCGGTGCCGGAGAGGGCTGCCGAGACCACGTCGACCATCTCGATCTCCGGGATCGAGTCGTACGAGCCCGGTGCCACCTCGACCGGCGCCACCCCGGCGCTGTCGCCCGAGGTGCTGGCCGCGATCGACGCCCTGCCGCCGGGCTCCGCCCTGCTGATCGTGCAGCGCGGCCCGAACTCCGGCAGCCGGTTCCTGCTCGACTCGGACGTGACCACCGCGGGCCGCCACCCGCAGGGCGACATCTTCCTGGACGACGTGACGGTCTCGCGCCGCCACGTGGAGTTCAGGCGGCTGCCCGGCGGCGGCTTCTCGGTCGCGGACGTCGGCAGCCTGAACGGCACGTACGTCAACCGGGAGCGGATCGACGAGGTCACGCTCAGCAACGGCGACGAGGTCCAGATCGGCAAGTACCGGCTGGTGTTCTTCGCCGGCCACGTCCGGGGGTACTGAATCCGACATCGGCAGGAGCCCGAGTGACCGCGAACCCTCCCACCACCCTCGGGGCCACCCCCGTGCCCGCCACACGCCGTGCGGCCGAGGCACGGGGGAGGGGCGGCGACGAGCTGCTCTCGATCGGCGCCGTCCTGGCGTTCCTCCGGGACGACTTCCCCGAGGTCACCATCTCCAAGATCCGCTTCCTGGAGGCGGAGGGGCTGGTCGACCCGCAGCGCACCCCGTCCGGCTACCGCAAGTTCAGCGCCGGGGACGTCGAACGGCTGGCGTACGTGCTGCGCATGCAGCGCGACCACTACCTGCCGCTGCGGGTGATCCGCGAGCACCTGGACGCCATCGAGCGCGGCGAGGCGCCTCCGGCACTGCCCGCGCCGGAGGCCCGGCCCGGCCCGCTGGAGGAGGCCGACCGGGAGCTCGGCGCCGCGTCCGGCGCGGTAGCCGGGGTGCGGCTCGGACGGGCGGAGCTGCTCGCCGCGGCCGAGGCGGAGGAGGGCGAGCTCCTCGAGTGGGAGTCCTACGGCCTGGTCACGGCCGGGCCGGACGGCGGCTACGACGGGGAGGCGCTGCAGATCGCCCGGCTGGTCGCCGAGCTCGGCCGGTACGGCCTGGAGCCGCGCCACCTGCGGGCCATGAAGGCCGCCGCGGAGCGCGAGGTGGCCCTGGTCGACCAGGTGGTGGCTCCGCTGCGCCGGCACCGCAACCCGCAGACCCGGGCGCACGCCGAGACCACCGCCCGGGAGCTGGCCACGCTCTCCGTCCGGCTGCACGCGGCCATGGTGCAGGCGGGCCTGCGGGCCCGGCCGAACTGAGCGCCGGTGCCGACGACACCCCGGGGCCGCGTTGCTGACCAGGGCCGGAAGGACTGCGCTTTCCTATCGGCGGCGCGCGCCATAGGGTTGCCAGTGTGAATGAGCTCGACGTCGTGGGTGTCCGGGTGGAGATGCCTTCCAACCAGCCGATCGTGCTGCTGCGGGAGGTCGGGGGCGATCGGTACCTGCCGATCTGGATCGGCCCCGGCGAGGCGACCGCAATCGCTTTCGCGCAGCAGGGCATGACCCCGGTGCGGCCGCTGACGCACGACCTCTTCAAGGACGTGCTCGACGCGCTGGGCCAGCAGCTCACCGAGGTTCGGATCAGCGACCTGCGGGAGGGCGTCTTCTACGCCGAGCTCGTCTTCTCCGGCGGTGTCGAGGTGAGTGCGCGTCCCTCGGACGCCATAGCGCTGGCGCTGCGGACCGGGACGCCGATCTACGGCAGCGAGAACGTGCTCGCCGAGGCGGGCATCGCGATCCCGGACGAGCAGGAGGACGAGGTCGAGAAGTTCCGCGAGTTCCTCGACCAGGTCTCGCCGGAGGACTTCGGCGGCGGCCAGCAGTAGCACGGCCCGTTGCGTCGCTGTAGCGGCGGCCTGTTGCGGCGGCCTGTTGCGGCGGGTCGGCAGTAGCGGCGCCCGAGGCGGCGCCGCCCGCGGAGGGCGCGCGTACTGCGCGCTCCGGGGCGCTGCAACCGCGCTTTGCAAAAGCGGCCCCTCCTACCCACACTAAGGGCACGAAAAACCACTCTTCGGAGTGACATCCGACCGGAGCCCCGGCGTGGCGATCGTTGACGGGCCTGTGGTGACTGCCTACCGTCAAGGGAGGTTCCGGTCGGCCTGCGCCGTCCGGCGCCGGGAGAGCCGCAGGACCGAGTGGACGGAGGCAGGCATGAGCGGTAACGGCGACGACGCCACCGCCGGGGGCCTGTGCGCCGTGCACCTGCCGCGCGCCGCCCGAGGACCGGTTGCGCGGGGCCGGGAGGTCCCGGCCGAGCCGGCCGAGTCCGAACTGCCCCGGGTGGGCCGCTTCCCCGCCGTCCAGGCCGGGCAGCCCGAGATCGAGCGCATCCCGCCGACCTCCGCCCTGGTCGGGTACCGCGGGCCGACCGCGTGCGCGGCCGCCGGCATCACGTACCGTCAGCTCGACTACTGGGCCCGCACCGGGCTGCTGGAGCCCAGCGTCCGCACCGCCTACCCGGCCGGAGCGCAGCGGCTCTACAGCTTCCGCGACATCCTCCTGCTGAAGATCGTCAAGCGGCTGCTGGACGCCGGCGTCTCGCTGCAGAACATCCGCGTCGCCGTCGCCCACCTCCAGGCGGCCGAGCCCGCCGACCTGACCGGCCTGACCCTGATGTGCGACGGTGCCACCGTCTACGAGTGCACCAGCCCGCAGCAGGTCGTCGACCTGATCGGCGGCGGCCAGGGCATGTTCGGCATCGCCGTCGGCGCGGTCTGGCAGGAGCTGGAGACCGCCCTCGGCCGGCTGCACGCCGAGCGCACCGACACCGGTGAGACCCTGGTCGGCCACAACCCGGCCGACGAGCTCGCCCAGCGGCGCAACCGCGCGGTCTGACACCGCAAACGCGGTCTGACACGGCGACAGGCCATGCCCGGGGTGGAACCGCACCGGCCCCGGCCGGCGTCCCGCCAGATGTGTCGATCAAGGATGTGAAGGTGCTGCGCAAGGCCGTGGCGCGGCTGCGGCGGATCCCCGGGCTCGGCGACCGCACCGGTCGGCGGCGCTGGTTCCAGGCCGCCGTTCTCGTCAGCGCCCTCGGGCTCGCACCCAGCACCTGGCTGTGGACGGGCGAGGGCGGCCGGGTCCGTACGGTGGCCGACGCCCCGGCCGCGCCCGTGGCCGTGGTCTTCGGCGCCGGGCTCTTCGGCGGCGAGCCCTCCCCGTACCTGGCGCACCGGCTCGACGCGGCGCTGAACCTCTATCAGCAGCACAAGGTGCGGGCCATCCTGGTCACCGGGGACAACAGCACCACCGCCTACGACGAGACCGACGCCATGCGCCGCTACCTGACGGACCGCGGGGTGCCCGACGTCCGGGTGGTCGGCGACTACGCCGGCTTCGACACCTGGGACTCCTGCAGTCGGGCCCGCCGGGTGTTCGGCGTCGACCACGCCCTGCTGGTCAGTCAGGGCTTCCACGTGCGACGGGCCCTGGCGCTGTGCGAGGCGGCCGGCATCGACGCGTACGCCGTCGCCGTGGACGAGCCGCACGACACCACCTGGTACTACGGCGGACTGCGGGAGATCCCTGGGGCCGGCAAGGCGGCGCTGGACGCCTGGCTGCGGCCCGACCCGCAGTTCCTGGGCGCGACCGAGTCCGGGGTCACCCGCGCGCTCGCGGACGCCGCCAAGCCGTAGCGCGGACACCGCCGAGGCGGTGGCGCAGGGCCAGGCGGACCGGGGGCGGCCCGCCTCGAACGGATTGTCACAGCCGTGCGCGATGATCGCGGTGTGCGGACTGTGCCGAGCATCATCCACCTCGACATGGACGCCTTCTTCGCCGCGGTGGAGCAGGCGTCCAAGCCGAGCCTGCGCGGCAAACCCGTGGTGGTCGGCGGCCTCGGCGGCCGCGGCGTCGTCGCCACCGCCTCCTACGAGGCCCGCAGGTTCGGCGTCCACTCGGCCATGCCGATGGCCCAGGCGCGCCGGCTCTGCCCGAACGCCGCCTTCCTGTCCGGCCGCTTCGCCGCCTACCGCCAGAACAGCGACATCGTCATGGCCCTGCTGCGCGAACGCTCCCCACTGGTCGAGCCGCTGAGCCTCGACGAGGCCTTCGTCGACCTGGAGGCCGGCCCGTACGGCCCCGCACTCGCCGAGGTCGACCCGGAGACCGGCGCGCAGCTGGTGCTCGCGGTCGCCGAGGACCTGCGCGCCGACATTCTCGAACGGACCGGCCTCACCGCCTCCGTCGGCGCCGCCGGCTCCAAGCTGATGGCGAAGATCGCCTCCGAGCAGGCCAAGCCGGACGGCCTGGTGCTGGTGGAGATCGGTTCGGAGCGGGCCATGCTCAGCCCGATGCCCGTCCGCGCACTGCCCGGGATCGGCCCGGCCACCGAGCAGACGCTGCGCCGCGCGGGCCTGACCACCGTGGCAGACCTCGCGGACGCCGGCGAGGCCGAGCTCGTCCACCTGCTGGGGCGGGCGCACGGCACCGGTATCCACCTGATGGCCGTCGGCCACGACGAGCGGGCCGTGGTGCCCGACCGCGACGCCAAATCGGTGTCGGTCGAGGACACCTTCGAGGTCGACCTCGCCGACCGCGACCGCATCCTGCACGAGATCGACCAGCTCACCGCCCGCTGCGTCAAGCGGCTGCGGGCGGCGGGCCGCTCCGGCCGCACGGTGGTGCTGAAGGTACGCCGCTTCGACTTCTCCACCCTGACCCGCTCCGAGACGCTCCGCGCCCCCACCGACGACGAGGGCGTGATCGCGGAGACGGCCCGCCGGCTGGCCCTGCAGGTCGACACCACCGGCGGGGTGCGGCTGCTCGGCGTGGGCGTCTCCCAGCTGGCCGACTACACGCAGGAGGACCTCTTCGCCCAGGCCGCGCACACCGCGGAGGTGGAGGTGGAGGTGGCAGCGGCGGGTGAAGCAGAAGCGGATGTGGAGGCGGGGGTGGCGTCGGCGGAGGTCGGGGGAGCGGATGCCGCCGACACGGCTCCGGCCGTGCCGCCGGCACTGCGCCGCTGGCTGCCCGGGCAGGACGTCCACCACGCCGAGCACGGTCCCGGCTGGGTGCAGGGCAGTGGTGTCGGCCGGGTCACCGTGCGCTTCGAGACGCCGTACGACCCGCCGGGCCGGGTGCGGACCTTCGCCGTCGACGATCCGGACCTGGAGCCGTCCGACCCGCTGCCGCTGCGCCGGGCCTGAGCTCCCGGCTCATAAGGCCGCCCGGGACGCCGGTGGAAATGGCGAGCGGCCCCGCACCGTCCCAGTGCGGGGCCGCTCGGCGGGGCCGGGCCGTGTCCGCGGTCGCATGCCCACAACCGTCCACGGGGCCCGGCCCCCCTCGCGCCTCGTCCCCTGGCGCGAGGGAGACGCCTCGTCAGGCGTCGGTCTTGGCCAGCTCGGGGCTGGAGGGGGTGGCCTCGGCCGGGGTGGCGGCCGGGAGGTCGGCGGCCTTGATCCGGCGGATGGCGAACGGCACCAGGCCGGCGACCACGCACATCACGGCGGCCGTCCAGTAGGCGTGCTCGTAGGCGGTCAGGGTCGGCAGGGCGATCGGGATCGGCAGCTTCATGGTGTCGCCGGTGAGGATGGCCGCCATGACGGCGGTGCCGACGGCGCCGCCGACGGTGCGCAGCACCGCGTTCATGCCGTTGGCGATGCCGCTCTGCTCGGCGGGCACGGCGCCGTTGATGTAGGCGGGCATGGCCGCGTAGGCGAGGCCGACGCCGAGGCCGAAGACGGCGGAGGCGAGGTAGATGTCGATCTCGTGGCTGTGCCGGACGGCGAGGTAGGCCATCGCGACGGCGCCGAGCAGGCCGCCGGCGACGAGCGGCAGGCGGGGGCCGCGGCGGGCGATCATCAGGGCGCCGAGCGGGGCGGCGACCATCGAGCCGAGCGCGGACGGCAGCAGCATGATGCCGGCGTGCAGCACGGTGGCGGTGAAGCCGTAGTGGGCGAGCTTCTCCGGGGTCTGCGCGAAGTTGCTGATGACCATGAAGGAGCCGTACATCCCGAAGCCCATGAGCAGGCCGGAGATGTTGGTGAAGGCGACGGCCGGGCGGGACATCATCTTCATGTCGACCAGCGGGTGGCTGACCTTGACCTCGATGAGGATCCAGACGAGGGCGACCACGGCGGCGACGGCGAACAGGCCGAGGGTGCGGTTGGAGGTCCAGCCCCAGTGGTTGCCCTGGCTGACGGCGATCAGCAGGGCGGAGAGCCAGCCGGCCAGGGTGAGCGCGCCGAGCGGGTCGGCGCCGCCCTCCTTGTCGACGACCGGGTCCTTGGGGACGCGGATCGCGACCAGCGCGACGGCGATGATGCCGAAGGCCAGGCCCATCCAGAAGATCGACTTGTAGCTCCAGTGCTCCAGCAGCAGGCCGGTGGCGACCAGGCCGAGGCCGCTGCCGACGCCCATGGAGGCGCTGATGGCGGCGACGCCGCCGGTGACCTTGGCCTTGGGCAGCTCGTCGCGGACGATGCTGATCGCGAGCGGGAGCACGCCACCGCCGGCGCCCTGGAGCACGCGGGCGACGACCAGCCAGGTGAAGGAGTGGGTGCCGACCGCGAGGGCGGAGCCCGCGACCAGGCCGGCGAGCGAGACCAGCAGCATCGGCTTGCGGCCGCGGAGGTCGCCGAACCGGCCGAGCAGCGGCGTGAGCACGGCCGCGGAGAGCAGGTTGGCGGTCATCAGCCAGGTGATGCTGGAGCCGGAGACGTCGAGCTCCTTGGCGAGCGACGGCAGGATCGGCACGACCGCGGTCTGCACCACGCTGAACGCCAGCATGGCCAGCACGAGCGCGGGGAGCACCCGCGCACTGCTCGGCTTCTCGTCCGTGGCGGCGGGCTGTGGGGCCTCACTCACGGTGGGTTTCCTCCCGTTGGGTCGCCGGAAGCCGGTCACTGCTTCAGGCGAGCGATAGTGAATGAACTGAAGTAACGATGCAGGCCAATACTTCAGTCTGTCAAATATCGATCGGTGAAGCTTTGGCAAAGCGCAGGTCCCGGACCGCCGCAGCGGACCGGGACCCCGGGGACGTCCTGCCGTCGGAGGATCAGACCGGGTGCAGCGGCTCCGGCCGGGCAGGCTGCGCCGCGGCCGTCCGCGCCGCGACCTGGACGGGCGCCTGGCCCGACGCGGCGGGCGCCGGCTGCCCACCGGCCGGAGCGGGCCCGGTCGCGGCAGCCGCGGTGGTCGCCGTGGTGGAGGCGGTCGTGGCCGCCGCGCGGTCGGCCGGCTGGGGGCCGTACGGCTGGCGCGCCGTCCCGTCGTGCACCTCGACCTGCTCGCGACGCAGCTCCTCGCGGACGAGCTCCTCCTCGGTGTAGCGCTCCACCACCAGGCGCACCCGCTCGACCGGGGCCAGGTACTTGCGCACCACCGCCCGCTCCTCGCGCAGGGTCACCTCCTCGACCGCCTCGGCGATCTCCTGGTCGCTCAGCGCGGCCCGCTCGGCGTCGCTCACCGGCACCCGCTCCACCCGCATCCGCTCCCGCACCACCGGCACCCGGCGCTCCACGGCCTCCGAGGTGACGTACTTGCGCAGCCGGGCGGTGCCCAGCACGTGCCACTCGGTGCTGATGTCCAGCCGCTCCTCGCGGCAGACGATCTCGACCGGCCCCTGCGCCGAGGCCTCGCCGCCCTGCTGCCGCTCCGGCCGCTCGGGCCGGTGCGCGGCGGTCGG
>NZ_JBEYFP010000213.1:0-9196 GCF_040634455.1 Kitasatospora sp. NPDC007106 | reverse complement strand
GGGGCCGCCGGCGCGACCGCCCGCGCCGCCGCGCCCGCCCGGCCCGCGCAGCCGTCCGAGCAGGTCGGCGGCAGCCGCCAGAACCGGCGTCCCGCCGCGGCCGGCGACAACTACGCCACCGGCGAGTTCACCTTCGTCGACGAGGAGGCGGAGGAGTCCGAGGACGTCATCGACTGGCTGAAGTTCGCCGAGTCCCGCAGCGAGGTCCGCGCCGAGCGCCGCCGCCGGCTGCGCAACCGGCTGATCGGGCTGGCCGTGGCCGCCGCCGTCGTCGCCGGCGGCGTCGGCGGCTGGACGTGGTGGACCGGCCGGGACAGCGGCGGATCCGCCGCGGCCGCCGCGGGCGGGCGCCAGGTCAACGTCGTCCACCTGCGCGACCTGCAGGGCAAGGTCACCACCGCGCTGCTGGTCAACGACGCCTCCGGGCACAAGGGCACCGTGCTGCTCATCCCGGACACCCTGCGGCTGCCCAACGACTCCACCGTCACCACGGTCGGCAAGGGCCTGGACGACATCGGCTCGTCCGGCACCCGGGAGGGACTGGCCACCGTGCTCGGCGCCCCGGTCGCCGGCACCTGGCGGCTGGACACCCCGTACCTGACCCTGCTGGTCGCCCAGCTCGGCGGCATCAAGGTCGACACCAACGCCGAGGTCAAGGCCGCCGACGGCAAGGTGCTCGCCTCCGCCGGCAAGGGCGTCAGCCTCAACGGCCAGGCCGCCGCCGCCTACGCCACGCTCCAGGCGCCCGGCGAGGACCGCGGCGCCCAGCTGGCCAGGTTCGGGCAGGTCATGCAGGCCGTGCTGCAGGCCATGCCCACCGACCTGGACGAGGCCACCGACGACGTGCACCGGATGAACGCGGTGCTCGACCCCTCGCTGCCGGAGAAGGCCCTCTCCGGGGTCCTCGCACAGCTCGCCCAGCAGGGCAGGGACGGGCACCTCGCCACCCAGCTGCTCCAGGCGAAGCCGGACGGCACGCTGGACGAGGCCACCGCCGGACGGCAGGTCAAGGACGTGCTCGGCGGCACCATCAAGAACGCCGCCGCCGCCGGCAGCACCCCCCGGGTGTCGGTGCTCAACGCCTCCGGACTGGACAAGGCCGCCGAGTCCGCGTCGGTGCAGATCACCAACACCGGCATGGAGGTCGTGCCGAGCAGCGGCAAGGCCGGAACCGCCCAGGCCACCAGTGAGATCCGCTACACCGACGACGCCCGCGCCGAGGCCGCGAAGACCCTGGCCGGTGCGCTCGGGCTCAAGCCGGAGGCGGTCAAGAAGGTCACCGACCCGCAGAACGCCGACCTCGTCGTGGTCCTCGGCAAGGACTACAAGCCCCTGCCCGACCCGAAGGCGGACCAGAAGACGGCCGACCCGAAGGCGAGCGGGGCGAAGACGACCGAGAAGCCCGCGCAGTAGTCAGGCCGGGCCCGCGCAGCGGTCCGGCCCGCGCTCCCGCAGGCGCCCGCCCCGGGCCCCCGGTCAATTCGATCGGGGGCCCGGGGCGTTCGTGAGATCCTGGAGGGGAAAACGCGTAGCCGAGCCGGAAGAACACCGTGACTGCCACTGACCGGAGCCAGGACCTCATCAACGTCGCCGCACAGGCGGCGGCTGACAAGCTGGCGCACGACATCATCGCCTTCGACGTCAGCGACGTGCTGTCGATCACCGACGCCTTCCTGATCGCCTCCGCGGCCAACGACCGCCAGGTCCGGGCCATCGCCGAGGAGATCGAGGACAAGCTCCGCGAGGAGCTCGACGTCAAGCCCGTGCGCCGCGAGGGCGAGCGCGAGGGCCGCTGGATCCTCCTCGACTACCTGGACATCGTCGTGCACGTCCAGCACTCCGAGGAGCGCTCCTTCTACTCCCTCGACCGGCTCTGGAAGGACTGCCCCGAGCTGCCGCTGCCGGCCGACGCCCTGGCCACCCGCAACCGGCCGGAGGGCGCCCGCACCGACGCCGCGGGCAACGCGGTCGCCGAGGACGAGAGCTGAGCCGCGCCGCGCGGGGGCCGCGCATCGTCTTCTGGCGCCACGGCCAGACGTCCTGGAACCTCGAGTCGCGGTTCCAGGGCAGCACCGACATCCCGCTCACCGACCAGGGCATCTTCCAGGCCCAGCGGGCCGCCCGGCTGCTCGCCGGCCTGAGGCCCGACCTGCTGGTCTCCTCCGACCTGCAGCGGGCCGCCCGCACCGCGGCCGAGCTGGCCAAGGTGACCGGCCTGGAGGTGCACCAGGACGAGGGACTGCGGGAGACGTACGCCGGCGAGTGGCAGGGCCTGACCAACACCGAGATCCGGGCCCGTTACCCGGAGGAGTACGAGGCGTGGGCGCAGGGCCACCCGGTGCGCCGCGGCGGCGGCGAGCTGGCGGCCGAGGTCGCCGACCGCGCCGTCCCGGTGGTGCTGGCCGCGGTCGAGAAGCTGCCCGAGGACGGCACGCTCGTCGTGGTGTCGCACGGCGGCACCATCCGCACCATGATCGGGCGGCTGCTCGGCCTGGAGCCGGTGCTCTGGGAGCGGTTCGGCGGCCTGTCGAACTGCTGCTGGTCGGTGCTGGGCCAGGGCGTGCGCGGCTGGCGGCTGCTGGAGCACAACGCCGGCACCCTGCCGCAGCCGGTCATCGGCGACGAGACGTGAGCCCGCACCGGCAGGCGATTTCGCAGTTCGGGGCCTGACCGGCTAGAGTCTTCCTCGTTCGCAGCGAGGACGCCGACCGAGAGGGAGGCGGACGAAACGGACTGCGGGGCTATAGCTCAGTTGGTAGAGCGCTTGCATGGCATGCAAGAGGTCTGGGGTTCAATTCCCCATAGCTCCACTCCGCACCAGCGGCCCGAGGCCGTTCGTGTCGCGGGGCTATAGCTCAGTTGGTAGAGCGCTTGCATGGCATGCAAGAGGTCTGGGGTTCAATTCCCCATAGCTCCACAGCAGTCCGAGAGGCCGCCACCCCGACGGGGATGGCGGCCTCCGACGTTTCCGGCTCCTCGTCCCCGACGGGCCGCCCGCTCAGGCGGCGCCGCGGGTGCGCTCCGGCCCGGGCGTGCCGTGGGTGCACTCCGGCCGGGCCCCGGCGGGCTCGGCCGCCATCCGCTCCAGCCGCCGCCGGTCCTCCGGCCCCTCCGGGGTGTAGACGACCAGGTAGACCTCCGGCCGGTCCGGGAGGGTCAGGTACGACGCCCGGACGTTCAGCACACCGACCCCGGCGTGCCGGAAGACCTTGCGGGTGGTCCGCGGCGGAGCCACCTCCTGCCGGTCCCACAGCTCCCGGAAGCGGTCGCTGGCCGCCGACAGGTCCCGCACGTACGCCTCCCAGACGGGCTCGCCCAGGTGCCGCCCGTACGCCGCCCGCAGCACCCCGACCATCCGGGGCAGCTCCTCGTCCCGGTTGAGGAAGGGGTTGCAGCAGTCCGGCACGGTGAACGCGCACCACATGTTGTTCCGCGGCCCGCCGGGCCGGGCCGGCCGGGTGGCCCGCGGGAAGAGCGCCTCGTACGCGGCGTTGTGGCGGAGCACGTCGAAACGGGTGTTGCAGACCGCCGCGGGCAGCGGGCCCAACTGGTCGAGGATGGCCTGGGTCGCGCCGTCGAACTCCGGGTCGTCGGGCTCCGCCGGCGACGGCGGCCGCACCCCGGCGAGCCGGAACAGGTGGTCGCGCTCGGCCGCGTCCAGCCGCAGCGTGCGGGCCACCGAGGCCAGTACCTGCTCGGAGGCGTTGATCGGGCGGCCCTGCTCCAGCCACGTGTACCAGGTGACCCCGAGGCCGGCGAGCTGCGCCACCTCCTCCCGGCGCAGGCCCGGGGTGCGGCGCCGCAGGCCGGGCGGCAGGCCGACGTCCTCGGGCCGCACCCGGGCGCGGCAGGCGCGGAGGAACTTGGCGAGCTCCTCGCGCCGGAGGTCCTTGCGGGGTACGGCGACGGTGTCCGGTTCCAGCACGGTCATGCCCCCATCGTGGCCGAGCGCGGCCGCCGCCGACAGGTGCTGTCGGTACCAGGATCAGCAGGCTCTAACCACCGGTACCGGGCGCCACCGACGATCCCGGTATGACGGACGTACGGACTCCTGACCCCGCGAGCCCTCCGCTCGCCGGCCCCGCTCCCGCAGGTGCCGCCCCCGCAGGTGTTTCGCCTGCGGGTGCTTCGCCCGGGGGCGCTGCCCCGGTACCTGCTGCCGCCCCGGTGCCCGCCGCCGCCGCGCGTGGCGGCTCCCGGCCCGGCCCGGTCCTCGGGCTGGTGCTCTCCGGCCAGTTCATGGCCCTGCTCGACGTCTCGGTGGTCAACGTGGCCGCGCCGAGCGTCCGCTCCGACCTGCACGCCTCCGGCGCCGCCCTGCAACTGGTCATCGCCGGCTACACCATCGCCTACGCGGTGCTGCTGATCACCGGTGCCCGGCTCGGCGCCCGCTACGGCTACAGCCGGATGTTCCGGCACGGACTGGCGGGCTTCACCGCGGCCTCGCTGGCCTGCGGGCTGGCCCCCGGCACCGGCTGGCTGATCGGCTTCCGGGTCGCCCAGGGCGTCGCCGCGGCCGTGATGGTGCCGCAGGTGATGAGCGTGATCCAGCGGCTGTTCACCGGCGCCGCCAGGGTGCGGGCGCTCGGCCTGTACTCGGCGGTGCTGGCCGGCGGCCTCGCGATCGGGCAGGTGGTGGGCGGGCTGCTCGTCAGCGCCGACCTGTTCGGCACCGGATGGCGGCCGGTCTTCCTGGTCAACGTCCCGCTCGGCCTGGTGCTGCTCGCGGCCTCCCGCCGGCTGCTGCCGGCCCTCCCCGGCGACGCCGGACGCGGCTTCGACCTGCCCGGCCTGCTGACCCTGGCGGCCGCCCTGGGCCTGCTGGTGGTGCCGCTGGTGCTCGGACACGAACTCGGCTGGCCCGGCTGGGGCTGGGCGATGCTCGCCGGCAGCGCCGCACTGTTCGCCGTCTTCGCCGCGGTGGAGCGGCGGGTGGCGGCGCGCGGCGGGCAGCCGCTGATCACCGGACGGGTGCTCGGGGCGCCCGGGCTGCTGCCCGCGGCCGGGTCGATCTTCCTGATCATGGCCGGGTTCGCCGGGTTCATGTTCGCCTTCGCGCTGCACCAGCAGGCCGGACTCGGCAACAGCGCGCTGCGGGCGGGCCTGCTCTCGGTACCGGTGTCCGTGGGCTTCGGAGCGGCGAGCCTGCTCTGGCAGCGGACGCCGCGCCGCCTGCACCGGCTGCTGCCCGTGCTCGGCCTGGCCGTGGTCGCCCCCGGCTACGTGCTGGTCGGGCTGCTGCTGGGCGGGGGAGGGCCGGTCGGCCCCGTCGTGCAGACGGTGCTCGCCGTCACCGGGGTGGCAGCGGGCTGCGCCTACAGCCCGCTGTTCGCCCGGGCGCTCGGGCGGGTGGACCCGGCGGACGCCGCGGACGCCAGCGGCGTGATGGTGACGGTGCTGCAGCTCGGCCAGGTGATCGGGGTGACGCTGCTCGGGACGGTCTTCCTCGGTGCGGTCTCCTACCCGGCGTCCTCGGCGGCCTCCGGCCGTGCCCTGCTGGTCACGACCGCGGTCATCGGCGCTGCGCTGGTCGTGGCGGCAGGTCTCGCCGGCGTCACCGGGCGGGCCGGGAACGCCGGGAACGTCGGACGGGCCGGGAGCGCTGCTGTGGAAGGGCGGACCGTGGCGGAAGGGCGGGCAGCCGTGGAGGGGCGGGCCGTGCCGTGCGGGCGGGATGTGCCGGGCGGGCCGGTGGAGTGACCGGGCCCGGCCCGTCCTGCCCCTGCCGGCCGTGGGACGGCCGGTGCGGGCAGGACGGGCCGGGACGGCGGTCCGGTACCGGCACCGGGGCTGGTGCCGGGGCCGGGGCCGGTCAGGCGGTGACCGGGAGGCGGCTCAGCAGCTCGCGGCCGTCCGCGCGGACGGCGGTGGCGAAGGTCAGCTTCAGGTCGCGCTCCTCGCCCGCGACCGAGAGGTGCGTGGTGAGCAGGAGGCCGAAGGCCGCCTTGGCGGCGGGCGAGGCGGTGACCGCCTCACGGGGGAGTGCCATCACCAGCTTGTCGGGCTTGCCGCTGAGCTGGTCCACGCCGAAGAAGAGCAGCCGTCGGTCGGTCAGCGCCAGGTACACCGGACGAGGGGCGGCGATCGCGGTCACCGTACCGGCCGTCAGTACACCCACCACGGCGGTGGTGGCCAGGCGGCGGGCCGCGGAGACCGTGCCGACCTTGGTCAGGGTGGCGAACTCGACCTGCTCGTCGGCTATCAGCAGCGGCCCGGCGGCCTTGAGCAGTTGGTTCCGGCGGCGGTTGTTCATGGTGCTCCTCGCTGTGCGACCGGCCTGATGGCCGGTCATCGACGGGCAGCCTATGGATGCCGATGCACAAGCGGAGTCTTGAATTCCGTAAATTCTTCGTCAAGTGCCAGGCGACTTGCCCGAATCCGTACGGATTCGCACCATCGGTCCCGCGTCCGTACCCTTCGCCCGCCGCCTACGATCGCCGCCCATGAGCACCGAACCGCTCTTCGACCCGGCCGCCGCGCTTCCCGAGGCCGGCGCCGTCCGGTCCGCCGCCGAGCGGGGTGACTGGCCGGCCGTCCGCGCCGTGTTCGCCGACTGCCGGGAGGAGTACGGCCCGCTCGTCCTCTCCGGCCAGGTCGTCGCCGTGCCCGGCGTCGAGCACCTGTTGCGCCAGGTGCTCGCCCACCACCCCGGCGATCCCCTGGTCACCGCCCTGCTCGCCGACCGGCTGATCCACGTCGGCTGGCAGGCCCGCAGCACCCGGCGCGCGCAGGACGTCACCCCCGAGGGCTGGCGCGAGTTCCGGGCCCGGCTCAACGAGGCCGAGCAGTTGCTGATCGGCGCCGTCGCCCGCAACCGCGGCGACGCGCTCGCCTGGATGCTGCGGATGACGATCTCCCGCGGGATCTCCCTGGGCACCAGCGAGACCCGCCGCCGGTACCGCGCCCTGACCCGGGTCTCCCCGCACCACTACGCGGGGCAGCGCAGCCTGCTCCAGCAACTGCTGCCCAAGTGGGGCGGCAGCTGGGAGGACGCGCACGCCTTCGCCCGCGACTGCTTCCGCGCCGCACCGCCCGGCAGCCTCAACGGCGCCCTGCTGGCCATGTACCACGCGGAACGGGCCGGCTCCCTGGAACGGGCCGAGCGGAACGCGTACGCCGCCCGCGCCGACGTCCGCCACGAACTCGCCGAGGCCGCCCACGGCTCCGTGCTGCACCCCGACTGCCGGATCCGGTTCGGCCGGATCACCGCCCACAGCTCCTTCGCCCTGCTCGCCTCCCTCGGCGGCGACCGGGCCGCCGCCCGGACGCACTTCCAGGCCATGGGCCCGTACGGCAGCACCGAACCGTGGGAGTGGTTCGACAACACTCCGGAACGCACCTTCCGGGAACACCGCGACCGCGCCCTGGGAGGCTGAGCCGTGATCCACCGCTTCGAGGTCGACGGCGTACCGGCCCTGCACGCCCCGCGGCCCGGCCGCACCACTGCAGGCCTGGTCTTCCGGGTCGGCAGCGCCGACGAGACCCTCGCCCGCGCCGGCATCACCCACCTCGTCGAACACCTCGCCCTGCACCGCAGCGGCGTCCAGGTGCACCGCTTCAACGGCGCCACCGGGCAGCTGCACACGCACTTCCTCCTGGAGGGCGACGACCAGGAGATCCGGTCCTTCCTGCAGAGCGTCTGCGAATCGCTGACCGCCCTGCCGATGGACCGCCTGGAGACCGAGAAGGCGATCCTGCGCACCGAGGAGGCCGGCCGCGGCACCGGCGCCGCCGAGGCGACCGGCCTGTGGCGCTACGGAGCCCAGGGCCACGGCCTGGTCAGCTACCCCGAGTGGGGCGTACCCGGCCTCGACCCGCAGACCGTCCAGCACTGGGCCGACACCTGGTTCACCCGCGAGAACGCCGTCCTCTGGGTCGCCGGCGAACGGGTGCCGGACGGCCTGCGGCTGCCGCTGCGCCCCGGCCGCCGGATGCCCGCGCCGCAGCCGACCTCCGCCCTGCCCGAGACCCCGGCGTACTTCGCCGCGGGGCAGGGGCAGGTCCTGTTCGACACCGTGCTGCCCCGGACCGCCGCCGCCGACCTGTACACCGCCTGCCTGGACCGCGAGTTGTTCCAGGACCTCCGGCAGGACGGCGGCCTCTCCTACACCGCCGGCGCCGACCACGCGCACCGCGGCGACGGCGTCCTCACCGTCACCGCCCTCGCCGACGCCCTGCCCGAGCAGCAGGACGCCGTGCTCGGCGGCTTCGTCGACGTGCTCGCCAGGCTCGCCGTCGCGGGCGTCGACCCGGACACCCTCGACGCCCTGCGCCGCCGCGCCGACGCCGCGCACACCGCCCCCGACACGGACGCGGCCCGCCTGCCCGGCTGCGCCGCCGACCTGCTGCTCGACCTGCCCGTCCGCAGCCTCGACGAGATCCGCGCCGAACTCGCCGCCGTCACCGCCGAGGACGTCCGGACGGTCGCTCAGCAGGCCCTCGGCAACGGCCTCCTGCGCGTGCCCGCGGGACGGCGTGCGGACTGGGCCGGTTACCAGGCCGCGCCGCTCCACTCCGTCGCCGCCGTCGAGGGCAACCGCCACCGCTCCCGCGAGGCCGGCGGACCCGACCTGGTGATCGGCCGGGCCGGTGTCAGCCTCGTCCGCGAGGGCGAGGCCGCGACCGTCCGGTACGACGCCTGCGCCGCCTACCTCGCCTGGCCCGACGGCGGACGGCGGCTCATCGGCACCGACGGCATCTGCGTCGAGGTCGAACCCGGATGCTTCGCCGTCGACGCCCACACCCTCGCCGGGATCGACGCCGCGGTGCCGTACCACGCGTACGTCCGGATGCCACCGCGGACGGCGCCCGCCCGGCCCTCCCGCTCCGGTCCTGCCGGGGGTTCGGGTGCCGGTGCCGGGGCGGGTGCGGCCGTCCGCTCGTCACCGGCGCAGCTCGCCGTGAACATGGTGCTCACGCTCGTCGCCGGTCTGTTCCTGCTGTTCGCCCTCGGCGGGGCGCTCGGCGCGGACGACGAGTCGCGGGGCGACCCGGTGTACTGGGGCGTGCTGGTGGTGGCCGCGGGCATCGCGGCGGCGCTGCTGCGCAGTGTGTGGCGGCGCAGTCGGCCGCGGCGGACCTGAGGCTGCTGCTCACGCGAGGGGCGGGCGGCTCCGGCACTACGGGGCGGGCCGGCCGGGCTGCGGGGCGGGCCGGCAGCACTGAGGGTCTGCAGCACTGCGGGGCTGCACCGGCC
>NZ_JBEYFP010000212.1:0-9261 GCF_040634455.1 Kitasatospora sp. NPDC007106 | reverse complement strand
CGCGAGGGCAAGAACTTCAAGGGACGCGTGCTCGGCGTGGTCGTCGGCACCGTCGGCACGCCCGAGACCCGAGGGACCGCCATGTCCGACACCACCGCGATCGGCTTCAAACGCCACTACACCCCGTACGTCGTCGACGGCGAAGCCGTCTACCTGGTCTCCGAGCGCGGCGTCTCCGTGGTCGACGGCGCCCTCGCCCAGCGCCTCGCCCCGCTGCTGGACGGCACCCGCACCCCCGAGCAGATCGGCGCCGCCCTGGACGGCACCGTGCCCGCCGACAAGGTCCTCGGCGCCGTCGGCACCCTCCGCGACCGCGGCTACCTCGCCCCCGCCGGGCCCGTCGACGATCCGGCCGGCGCCGCCTACCTGGAGATGGCCGGCCTGGACGGTGCCGCCGCCTCCGCCGCCCTGCGCACCTCCCGCGCCCGGGTCGAGGTGTACGGCGACCTGGACCCGCAGCCCTTCCTCGACGCCCTCGCCGCCGCCGGCGTCACCGTCGACGAGGACGCCGACTTCACCGTCGCCCTCACCGAGGACTACCTGCACCCCGGCCTCGCCGACCGCGACCGCGCCGCCCGCGCGAACGGACGCCCCTGGCTGCTCGCCCGCCCGGTCGGCTCCATCGTCTGGGTCGGCCCGGTCTTCGTCCCCGGCACCCCGGACGCCGCCGAGCAGGCCACCGGCTGCTGGGAGTGCCTCGCCCACCGGCTCTCCGCCAACCGCCAGTCGCTCAGCTACCTGCAGCACCGGCTCGGCCAGGACACCCCGATCTCCACCGCCGGCGCCCACCTCGCACCCACCCTCGGCACCGGCGCCCAGCTCGCCGCCCTGGAGGCCGCCAAGTGGCTCGCCGGGGTGCGTCCTTCGGAGCCGGTGGTGCTCACCTTCGACACCGTGCTGCTGGAGGCCGAACGCCACAAGCTGGTCCGCCGCCCGCAGTGCCCGGCCTGCGGCGAGGGCGGCCTGATGGCCGAACGCCAGCTCACCCCGGTCGAGTTCGTGTCCCGGCCGAAGGCATTCACCGCCGACGGCGGCCACCGCTCCGCCTCCCCCGAGGACATGCTCGACCGCTACCGGCCCCAACTCTCCCCGGTGACCGGCGTGGTGACCTCCCTGGTACCCGCTGCCCGCACCCCCACCGGCCTGCGGGTGTACGTCTCCGGGCAGAACCTCTCCCGGCAGAGCGGCGACCTGCGCCAACTGCGCACCGGCCTGCGCTCGGTGAGCTGCGGCAAGGGCCGCACCGACGTCCAGGCCCGGGCCAGCGCACTCGGCGAGGCGATGGAACGCTACTCCGGCGTCTTCCAGGGCGACGAGGCCCGCCGCACCGCCAGCTACACCGAACTCGGCGACGCCGCGATTCACCCCGCCCGCACCCTGCTCTACAGCGACCGCCAGTACGAGGAGAGGGCCCGCTGGAACGCCCGCCGCTCGATGTTCAACACCGTCCCCGAGCGGTTCCGCGAGGACGACCGGATCGAATGGTCGCCCGCCTGGTCGCTCACCGAGCAGCGCACCCGCTGGCTGCCCACCATGTCGCTCTACTACGGCTACCGGCACCGCCACGGCTTCTTCGCCGCCGGCGACTCCAACGGCTGCGCGGCAGGAACCTCTTTCGAGGACGCCGCCCTGCAGGGCTTCCTGGAACTCGTCGAACGCGACGCCGTCGCCCTCTGGTGGTACAACCGGGTCCAGCGGCCCGCCGTCGACCTGGACGCCTTCGGCGACCCGTACATCGCCGAACTCCGCGACATCTACCGCGGATTGCGCCGCGAGATCTGGGCGCTCGACCTCACCTCGGACTTCGGCATCCCGGTGGTCGGCGCGTTCTCCCGGCGCCTGGACAAGCCCGCCGAGGACATCCTGATCGCCTTCGGCGCCCACCTCGACCCGCACATCGCCCTCACCCGGGCGCTCACCGAGATGAACCAGTTCCTCGGCCCCGTCGCCGGTGACGCCGAGGGCCGGGTCAACTACGCCGGCGCCGACCCCGAGCAGAAGGCCTGGTGGACCACGGCCACCGTCGCGGGCAACCCCCACCTGCTGCCCGACCCCGCCACCACGGCCGCCGGCCCAGGCCGCTGGGCGGAGCTCGCCGGCACCGACCTCGCCGACGACCTGCGGCTCGCCCAGCGCCTCGTCGAAGAACGCGGCATGGAGTTCCTGGTGCTCGACCAGACCCGCCCCGACGTCGGCCTGCCGGTCGCCAAGGTGATCGTCCCCGGCATGCGGCACTTCTGGGCCCGCTTCGCCCCCGGCCGCCTCTACGACGTGCCGCTCGCCCTCGGCTGGCTCGACCGGCCGACCCGGGAGGAGGACCTCAACCCCGTCCCGATCTTCATCTGACGACGTGCGGGCCGCCGTGCTGCTCGGCGGCCCGCCCCTCCCGGAGGAGGAACTCCGCATGACCGTGACCGAACAGCTCCCGCCCGACCTCGCGGCCGGCGGCGGCCCCCTGCGCACCCTGCTGCGGCTGCGCCCGGAGGTCGTCGTCACCGCCCAGGGCGACGACCTCGAACTCAGCCACCCCTGGGGCCGCCAGCGGGTCCACGCCCTCGGCGCCGACACCGTCGACCGGCTCGCCGAACTCACCCGCACCGAGGTCGACCTCGACGAACTCCCCGCCGGCGGCAGGCTGCTGCACCTGCTGCGGCGCTTCCCGTACCTGGTCACCACCACGCTCGCCGACCCGCTCGGCGTGCCGCTGGCCACCGCCGTCCCGATCGCCCGCTCGGCCGGCCTGCCCGGCCTTGGCCGGTCCGGCCTTGGCCGGTCCGCCGACACCGCCGTGCTCTCCCGCTTCGCCTACCTGCGACGGCTGCCCGAGGAGCACGCCGGGGCCTGCGTCCTCGAATCCCCGACGGCACCGTTCCGGCTCACCCTGCACCGGCCCGCCGCGGGCGCCTTCGTCGCAGCCGTCACCGCCTCCCGCTCGGTCGACGAGGCCGCCCTGCTGGCCGGCCTCGCCCCGGCCGCCGGACGCTCCCTCGCCGGACTGCTCGCCGGCGCCGGCTTCCTCGACGACACCGCCCAGGGCGAACCCCCGCTCTGGGACTTCCACGACCTGCTCTTCCACGCCCGCAGCCGCCCGGGCCGCCACGACTACCCGAGCGGCGGCGTCTTCGCCCACCCCGAGGTCGCCCAGCTGCCGGCGATCCCCGGCACCGGCCCGCGCGAGGAAGGCGCCGGCATCGACCTGCCTGTCCCCGACTGGGACGAGGTGCTCGCCCGCGACCCGGCCCTCTCCGAAGTCCTGGAGGGCCGCCGCTCGGTGCGCACCTACGCCGAGCGGCCCGTCACCCTCGACCAACTCGGCGAACTGCTCTACCGGGTGGCCCGGGTCCGACGGGTGATCCCCGGAGACCCGGCAGACCCGCACGGCTACGACATCGTCGACCGGCCCTACCCGGCCGGCGGCGCCACCGGCGAACTCGAGGTCTACCTCTCGGTCGTCCGCTGCGAGGGGCTGGTGCCCGGCGTCTACCGGTACGACGCGGCCGCACACCGGCTCCGCCCGCGGCCCTTCTCCGGGCCCGGGGACGAGACCGCCTTCCGCGAGCTGATGACGGCGGCCTGGCGGGCGACCGGCTGCAGCGTCGACCCGCAGGTGCTCCTGACGGTGACCTCGCGGTTCGGCCGGCTCTCCTGGAAGTACAGCCAGATCGCGTACGCGCTGACGCTCAAGCACGTCGGCGTGGTCTACCAGACGCTGTACCTGGTGGCGACGGCCATGGGGCTGGCCCCCTGCGGCCTCGGCTCCGGCGACACCGACGCGGCCGCCCGCGCGCTCGGCCTGGACTGGACGGCGGAGTCCTCCGTCGGCGAATTCCTCATCGGCAGCCGCCCGTCCGACGTCCCCCGCACCGCCCACGGCTTCGCCGACATGGTCACCGAAGCAAGGGGGTAACCCCAAGGGGGCGCGTGGAACTGCGCAATTCGCAGAGGGTTCACCTGCGAGGTGGGGCGAACGCAAGTCAGGGGCGCGGGGAACTGCGCAATTCGGAGAGGGCTCACCTGTCGAGTCGGACCGACCCATTTTCGGGTCGACGCGAACTCGGCAAGCGGACCACATCCGAACTGCGCAGTTCCCCGCGCCCCTGTTTGGCTTCGCGTCACTCTGCGCATGGGCCTCATCCGGGTTGCGCAGTTTCCCGCCCCTGATTGGTTGCCCCCACGGCAGATGGCTGTCAGAGCCAGCCGCGTTCGCGGGCGATGCGGATGGCGTCGCAGCGGTTGCGGGCGCGGGTCTTGGCGATGGCGGCCGAGACGTAGTTGCGGACGGTGCCGGGGGAGAGGGAGAGGGCGGCGGCGACCTCGTGGATGGTGGAGCCGTCGGCGACGTGGCCGAGCACGGTGACCTCCCGGGGGGTGAGCGGGGAGGCGTCGCCGCGGACGGCGTCGACGACCAGCCGGGGGTCGTAGACCCGTCCGCCGCGGGCGAGTTCCCGTACGGCGGCGATCAGTGCGGCGGGCGGCACGTCCTTGAGCAGGACTCCGGCGACCCCGTCGGCGACCGCGCGCTGCAGGTCGGCGGTGCGGGCCTGGGTGGTGAGCAGGAGCAGGGCGGTGGCCGGTGCCCGGTCGCGGATGAGGGCGGCGGTGGCGGGGCCGCCGGGGCCGGGCAGGTCGGGGTCGAGGACGGCGACGGTGGGCCTGGTGCGGGCGGCCTCGGCGGCGGCCTCCTCGGCGGTGGGGGATTCGGCGACCACGGCGAGGTCGCTCTCCCGGTCGAGCAGGGCGCCGAGCCCGCTGCGGAACAGGTGGTGTCCGTCGGCGAGGAGGACGCGGACGGCGGCGGTGGCGCCGTGGGCGGTGGGGGCCGCCGGGTGGAGCGGGCTTTCCAGGACGGTGGTCATCCGGCTACCTCGTGGGCGTCGTCGTCTCGGTCTGCGGGTGGGGCCGGCCGGCCGGGTCGCGGGGCCGGCGCCGGTGCGGGGCGGTCGCGGGCGGTGCCGGGGTTCGGTTCAGCCCCAGCCCCAGGTGTCCTGGTGGCCGGTGGGCAGCGGGGGGAGCGGGGTGCCGGTGGAGGTGGGCGCAGGGGTGGTGTCGCCGTCGGCGCGGTAGGCGGTGCCGGTGCCGCCGGTCTGCGCGGTGGTGGCCACGCCGGTGAGCACGCCGAGACCCAGGGCGACAATCGTGATGAAACGGACCTTCTGCGTCATGGGGATGCCCGATCCTCTCGCGTTCGGCTGTACCCCGGGCTGCTTCCGGGGTGCGGTGGTGTCAGGGGCGGAGTGACGGGTGGTCCGTTCCGGGCCCCGATGGGGGCTGCTGTCCCGGTTGCGGTCCGTCGTTCCGCCGACACCATGAGAGTGGCCGCTCCGGCCGGTCCGTGTCAGCAGCCGGAGCTGGCACCACAGTGCCGTGACACCCTGAGGCCAGCTCGCCGGGTCGCGGGGCGGTGGGTGCGGGAGCCGGTCAGGGGCGGCTGGGCAGGGCGTGCAGGCCGAGCGCGATCCACGGGTCGGCCTCGCAGCAGCGCAGGTCCCAGCCGCTCAGTTCGCCTTCCTCGGCGAGGAGTTCGCGGCAGGCGTCGCGCAGCCGGTCCTCGGCCTCCAGCAGTGATCCGGCGTCGACGAAGACGACCGCGTCCAGGGTGTCGGCGGACTGCCGGATGCGCGCGTGGCTGAGCCGGGCGGGGCCCCGGAGCGCGCGCTCCAGCCCGGCCCGCACGGCGGCTTCCACCGGTGCGCGGAGCGGCCGGCCGCTCCGCGCCGCCAGGTGGACGCGGATCGCATACACGTCGTCCAGCCTGACGGATGCACAACATCTTTGGCGGCGGCGGCCGGTGTCAGATCTCCGCATGGCAGCAACATGCCACCGCCGGTCGGCGGCCCCGGCGGCGGCGCTACCGTGGAGAACGCGCGACGGGGGTCCGCGTCCGTTCACAGTTCATCCATCGGACCGTCGGGATTGCCCGCAAGAGTGTTCTGTGTTCGAGCCGGTGGCGATATGCTCGCGCCCTGTCGGATCCGCCGGTCGACCCGCTCGGGGGAGGGTGTGATGGTGTTCGCACTTCTGGTGGCGGGCTGTTGAGCGGGGTGGCACCGATCGGCCTCGATCCGTTCGGCGAAGCCGTCTACAGAACGATGCTCCTGCACCCGGAGCTCGACACCCGTGGCATCGCGGAGCGGCTGGAGTGCGCCGAGTCCGAGGTGCGGGCCGCACTCGACCGGCTCGCCGACCTGGCGCTCACCAGACCCACCGGCGCCAGCGACCGCTGGCGGGCCGTCAATCCGGAGCTGGGGCTGGCGACCTTACTCGCCCGGCAGGAGGCCGAGGCCGCCCGCCGCCAGCAGGAGATCGAACGGAGCAGGGCCGCGATGGCCGGCCTGATCGCCGAGTACGCCAGCGTCCACGCGCCGGCGAACCAGCCCGGCATCGAGCTCATCAGCAGTCTCGACGAGGTGCGTGACCGCCTCGTCCAACTCGCCTCCGACGCCGCCGCCGAGGTGCTGTCGTTCGCGCCGGGCGGGCCGCAGCCGCCGCAGGTGATGGAGGCCAGCCGGGTCCTCGACCTGGAGACCCTGCAGCGCGGTGTCCGGATGCGCACCGTCTACCAGGACAGCGTCCGCAACGACCCGGCCACCGTGCACTACGCGCGCTGGCTGCACGGACTCGGCGGGGCCGTCCGTACGGTGCCCACGCTGCCGCTGCGGATGATCCTGGTCGACAACGCGACCGCGATCGTGCCGATCGACCCGGAGGACGCCCGCAAGGGCGCCGTGCTGCTGCGCAGCCCCGGGGTGATCGCGGCGCTGCGGGCCCTGTTCGAGCAGGTCTGGGAGCAGGCCCGGCCGCTGGGCGAGAGCGTCCAGCGCGACCCGCACGGGCTGACCGCGCAGGAGCGCGAACTGCTGCGGCTGCTCGCGGAGGGGCTGACCGACGAGCGGGCCGGGCAGCGGCTCGGCGTCTCGCTGCGGACGGTGCGGCGGATGATGGCCGACCTGATGGTGCGGATGGACGCCCGCAGCCGTTTCCAGGCGGGCATCCAGGTCGCCGCGCTGGGCTGGCTGGGCGAGGCCGGCACCCGCTGACCGTCCGTCAGGCGGGCACCGCCGTGGCGGTGGTGGTCTCCCGGAGGCGGAGGTGTGCGGCCCGGTCGAAGCGGCCGGCCCGTGGGGCGAGCACGGTGGCGGCGGAGAGGGCGACGGCCTCCGCGAGCACGGCGGGCCAGGGTGTTCCGCTGAGCAGTCCGACCGCGAGGGCGGCGACCACGGCGTCGCCGGCGCCGGTGGGGTTGCCGGCCACGGCCTCGGGCGGCGCGCACCGCCAGGCTCCTTCGCCGGTCAGCGCGTACAGGCCCTCGGGGCCGAGCGAGGCGACCACGGCGCCGGCTCCGCGGCGGTGGAGTTCGGCCGCGGCCGCGGGGACGTCGGTGCGGCCGGTGGCGGCGAGCAGTTCGGCGGCGTTGGGTTTGACGGCGGTCGGCCCGGCGGGGAGCGCCGCGGTGAGCGCGGGCCCGTCGGCGTCCAGGACGGTCGGCACCCCGTGGTCCCGGGCGAGGGCGACGAGTTCGCGGTAGCCGTCCCCGGGGGCGCCGGGCGGCAGGCTGCCGGAGAGCACCAGCACGCCGGCGGCGGGGAGCGCGGCGGCGACCTCGGCGGCCAGTCGGCGCCACTCGGCCGGGGAGATCCGCGGCCCGGGCTCGTTGAAGAGGGTGGCGTCGTCGCCGTCCGCGACGGCGACGGTGCGCCGGGTGTCCCGGTGACCGGCACGGCGCGGTACGGCAGTCCGGCGGCGGTCAGGTCGGCGGCGACGGCGGTGCCCGTCGGGCCGCCGAGCGGCAGCACGCAGAGCGCCCGGTGGCCGAGTGCGGTGAGCACCCGGGCGGTGTTGACGCCCTTGCCGCCGGCCTGTGCGGCGACCGTGCCGACCCGGTGGGTGGTGTGCGGGCGCAGCGCCGGCACGGTGTACGTCACGTCCAGGGCCGGGTTCGGTGTGACCACCAGCAGCACGGTCGATCCCCCACTCTGCGCAAAGATGCTTGCAATCGACTCTGATTGAGCAGATTCAAGCACACTACTTGAGCAGGCGGGAGAGTCTGCGGTCGGCGAGCGTCCGTCCGCCGGTCTGGCAGGTCGGGCAGTACTGCAGCGAGGAGTCGGCGAAGTCGACGGACCGCACGGTGTCCCCGCAGACCGGGCAGCGCTCGCCCTCGCGGCCGTGCACCGCGAGCCCGGCCTTCTTCTCCGCCTTCAGGCCGTCCGCGGGCACCGCCCTGGCGTGCTCCAGCGCCTCGCCGAGCACCGCGTGCAGGGCTCCGTGCAGGGCGGTCAGCCGCTCGGGCGTGAGGGTGGCCGCCGTCGCGTACGGCGAGAGCTTCGCCCGGTGCGCGATCTCGTCCGAGTAGGCGTTGCCGACCCCGGCGATCACGGCCTGGTCGGTGAGGAAGGTCTTCAGCCGCTGCCGGGCGCCGGCGGCGAGCCCCGCGAGCCGCTCCTCGGTGACGGCGAGCGCGTCCGGGCCGAGCCGGGCGACGCCGGGCACCTGGGCCGGGTCGGTGACCACGTACGCGGCCAGCCGCTTGGTGGTGCCCTGCTCGGTGACGTCGAAGCCGGAGCCGTCGTCGAGGACCAGCCGCAGGGCCAGCGGTCCGCGCCGGCCGGGCGGCTTCGCGGGGAAGGACGCCCGCCGGTGCACCCAGCCGGCCCGGGCGAGGTGCAGCACCAGGTGCGGGCCGCCGTCGGTGGCGAGGTCGAGGAACTTGCCGTGCCGCCCGACCCCGGCGACCGGCCGGTCCTGCAGTGCCTGCGGGGGCGGGTCGAAGGTCTTCAGCACCTGCACCGACAGGACCTCGACGCGGGCCAGCGAGCGGCCCGCGCAGGCCTCGGTCATCCGCTCGGCCAGTGCCTGCACTTCCGGTAGTTCGGGCACCTCCCCAGTCTGGCCGGGCCCGGCCGGGGCGGCCATCGGATCGCCCGCAGGGGTGGTGGGGCTCCTCGCGGCCACCGGGCGCCGGTATCGTACGGGCGTCATCGCATCACCCAGAAGGAGCACCTGCCGAGATGGACATCGACAAGGCCAAGGCGAGTTTCAGCCGGTTCGACATCAACGGGGACGGGTTCATCTCGCCGGAGGAGTACTCCAAGGTCATGGCCGAGATGGGCGACCCCTACGTGACCGTGCCGGTGGCCCAGGCGGTCATCGCCAAGGCCGACACCAGCAAGGACGGCCTGCTGAACTGGGACGAGTTCTGGGCGATCCAGAAGGGCTGACGCCCGGCCGACGGGCCCGGCCGCGCGGGGACGCCCCCGGTGC
>NZ_JBEYFP010000211.1:0-9261 GCF_040634455.1 Kitasatospora sp. NPDC007106 | reverse complement strand
CGGGCGGGCCGATCGGCCCGCCCGGCACCTGCGGTCGTCCGGCCGGCTCAGCGCAGCACGCCGGCGTCCATCCCGCCCGACTCGACCGGCGCCGCGACCAGCCCCGGCTCGGCCGGTGAGGCCAGCAGCCGGTGGGTGGGCAGCACCCGCACGGTGTAGCCGAACGGGCCGGTGCGGTCCAGCGCCAGCGGCCCCTCGTAGCGGTGGCGGCCCTCCAGGTCCGGTCCGCCCGCCGGCTTGAGGGCGAGCACCGCGGCGTCCGAGATCCGGTCGGACTCGTCCACCCGGCCGGAGACCACCTGGACCTCCACGTCGGCCGGCTCCAGCGCGCCGAGCGAGACCTGCACCCGCAGCTCCAGCGCCGAGCCGAGCTCCTGCGCCTCGCGGCAGCCCTCCGCCTCGACGTGCTCGACCCGGACGGTCGGCCAGGCCTCGCGGACCCGGGCCTTCCACTCGGCGAGCTCGCGGGCACCGGCGTGGTCGGTGCCGCCGGACCCGGCGGCGAGGGCGCGCTGCGCGGTCGCCGCCGGGGCGTACAGCCGCTCGACGTACTCGCGCACCATCCGGCCGGCCAGCACCTTGGGCCCGAGGGTGACCAGGGTGTGCCGGACCATCGAGATCCAGCGGTGCGGCAGGCCGTCGGCGCCGCGGTCGTAGAACCGGGCGGCGACCTGGTGCTCGATCAGGTCGTAGAGCGCCGCCGCCTCGATGTCGTCGCGCCGCTCGGCCTCCGGGCTGTCCGGGTCGACCCGCTCGGGGCCGGAGACGTCCGCGGTGGGGATCGCCCAGCCGTTGCGGCCGTCGAACCACTCGTCCCACCAGCCGTCCAGGATCGAGAGGTTGAGGCAGCCGTTGAGGGCGGCCTTCATCCCGGAGGTGCCGCAGGCCTCCAGCGGGCGGAGCGGGTTGTTCAGCCAGACGTCGCAGCCCGGGTAGAGGTGCTTGGCCATGGCCATGTCGTAGTCGGGCAGGAAGACGATCCGGTGGCGTACCGCCGGATCGTCGGCGAAGGCGACCAGCTGCTGGATCAGCCGCTTGCCGCCGTCGTCGGCCGGGTGGGCCTTGCCCGCGACGACGATCTGCACCGGCCGCTGCGGGTCCAGCAGCAGCGCCCGCAGCCGGGCCTTGTCCCGCAGCATCAGGGTGAGCCGCTTGTAGGAGGGGACGCGGCGGGCGAAGCCGATGGTCAGGACGTCCGGGTCGAGCACGCCGGAGGTCCAGCCGAGCTCGGCGTCACCGGCGCCGCGCTGGCGCCAGGAGGTGCGCAGCCGGCGGCGGGCCTCCTCGACCAGCTGGGCCCGCAGGGTGCGGCGGACCTCCCAGATCTCCTCGTCGCCGATCCGCTCGATGCCCGTCCAGCGGCGGGCCTCGCCGGTGGTGATGGCCTCGTCGGCGCGCTCGGCGCCGATCTGCCCGGCGCCGAGCCGGACGACCGCCGGGTCGATCCAGGTCGGCGCGTGGACGCCGTTGGTGATCGAACCGATCGGCACCTCGGCCGAGTCGAAGCCCGGCCAGAGCCCGTTGAACATCGAGCGGCTGACCTCGCCGTGCAGGGTCGAGACGCCGTTGGCCCGCTGGGCCAGCCGCAGACCCATCGCCGCCATGTTGAACAGCTTCGGGTCGCCGCCGTGCCAGCTCTCCGCGCCGAGGGCCAGCACCCGGTCGACCGGGACGCCGGCCAGTGCCGCGTCGCCGCCGAAGTGACGGGCGACCAGGTCGCGGTCGAACCGGTCGATGCCGGCCGGGACGGGCGTGTGGGTGGTGAACACCGTGCCGGCCCGGACGGCCTCCAGGGCGGCGCCGAAGTCCAGCCCGCGACCGCCCTGCTCGGCCGGCGCGACCAGCTCGCGGATCCGCTCCACGCCGAGGAAGCCGGCGTGGCCCTCGTTGGTGTGGAAGACCTCGGGGGCGCGGTGACCGGTGAGCCGGCAGTAGGTGCGCACCGCACGCACGCCGCCGATGCCGAGCAGCATCTCCTGGAGCAGCCGGTGCTCGCTGCCGCCGCCGTACAGGCGGTCCGTCACGTCCCGGTCGGCCGGGGCGTTGGACTCGATGTCGGAGTCCAGCAGCAGCAGCGGGACGCGGCCGACCTGGGCCTTCCAGATCCGCGCGCCGAGGGTGCGGCCGGCCGGCAGGGCGAGGTCGACCCGGCAGGGGCTGCCGTCCTCCTCGCGCAGCAGGCTGACGGCGAGTTCGTCCGGGTCGAGCAGCGGGTAGCGCTCCTGTTGCCAGCCGTCCCGGTCCAGTGACTGCCGGAAGTACCCGTGCCGGTAGAACAGGCCCACGCCGATGATCGGGACGCCGAGGTCGCTGGCGGCCTTGAGGTGGTCGCCGGCCAGGATGCCGAGGCCGCCGGAGTACTGCGGCAGCGCCGCGGCGATGCCGTACTCGGGCGAGAAGTAGGCGATCGCCTCGGGCAGCGGGCTGCCGGCCTCCCCGACCGGCGGCGCCGACTGGTACCAGCGCGGCCCGGCCAGGTAGTCCCTCAGGTCGTCGTGGAGGTCGCCCAGTCGGCGCAGGAAGCGGCGGTCGGCCGCCAGCGCGGCGAGCCGGGCGGCCGGCACCTCGCCGAGCAGCCGGACCGGGTCCTCCCCCACGGCCGCCCAGACCTCCGGGTCGACGGAGCGGAACAGCTCCCTCGTCTCCGGGTGCCAGGACCAGCGCAGGTTGAGCGCGAGCTCGTGCAGCGGCTGGAGTTGTTCGGGCAGGACGGTGCGGACGGTGAATCTGCGGATTGCCTTCACAACGTGAAGCCTAGAGCCTCCGGGCCGCCTGAACGGGTGTCAGCGGACGCTTTGCACACCCGTTCGGCGTATTGGTGAGATCGCAATCGGCGCAGTACTGCGAACGGGGGGCGCACGGGGCGCACGTAGCCGAAAAGGCGCGCCCCTGGCGCGTGAATATCCAGCAACGGCCGCGTTTCCACTGGCCGATATGCCCCTGCATACCGTCCGAAATCGCGCGATTACCGGCCCGTAGGTCTTGCCGGTGGTGCGAGGATGCAGAAAGGTCGTTGGTGCGGCAGGGAGTGCAGGCCGAAAGGCGCCCCCTGCTGTTCCATGTCCGGAACATGCCCTGCTGACGAGCCCTCACCCTCCATCGCCCATTCGGCCGCTGCCGCTGCTCCTCGGCGTGTCCTCACACCTCACCCGGTCGTTTTCCGGGTGGGTCGGGTCGCTCCGGGGCGCGCCCTTCGAGGCGCGCGCCGGGACGCACGCGCCTCGCGGGGCGGGTCGCGTCGGCCGGCGGTCGGGTGGGCCTCGCCCGCCGGCACGGCACCGTTCCGAACGCACGGCCACCCCACCCCACAGTCCTCCCGGTAACTCCCCCGGCAACGCACCGGCCGTCGGGAGCCGCCGCCGATTCGGGCAGGAGTTTGGCATGCAGGGCGACACGCGGGACCAGTCCACCGCAACGACGGAGGGCCCCGACACACCGCCGACCACGGAGCCGCCGCTGCCGGCCCCGCGCGCCGCCCGCAGCACCGCACCGGCCGCCCCCGCGGCCGGGCGGACGGCGGCCCGCAAGACCACCACCGGCAAGACCACCGGCAGCAAGACCACCACCGGCAGGAGCACCACCGGGTCCACCACCAAAACCACGACCACCGCGACCGGGGCCCCGGCGAAGAAGACCGCCGCGAGGACGACCGCCGCCAAGAAGACCGCAGCGAAGAAGACCACCACCGCCCGCAAGAGCGCCACCCGCAAGACAGAGAGCGACACCGTGATCGGCCGCATCCCCGTCCTGGACGTCAGCCCCCTCGTCGACTCCGGGCGGCGCCCGGCCAAGGCCGTGGAGGGCGAGAGCTTCCAGGTCACCGCCACCGTCTTCCGCGAGGGCCACGACGCGGTCAACGCCAACGTGGTGCTCCGCGACCCCCGCGGCCGCAGCGGTCCGTGGACGCCGATGCGCGAACTCGCCCCGGGCACCGACCGTTGGGGCGCGCACGTCACGCCGACCGCGGCCGGCCGCTGGTCCTACCTGGTGGAGGCGTGGAGCGACCCGGTCGCCACCTGGCGGAGGACCGCCGCGGTCAAGCTCCCGGCCGGCATCGACACCGCGCTCGTCCTGGAGGAGGGCGCCCAGTTGCTGGAGCGGGCCGCCGCCGGGGTGCCCAAGAAGGAGGGCCGGGCGCACGTGCTGGCCGCGGTGGACGCACTGCGCGACCCCGGCCTGCCCCCGCTGAGCCGCTACGCGGCCGCGCTCGCGCCCGAGGTGCTGACCCTGCTGGAGCGCCACCCGCTGCGCGAACTGGTCAGCGCCACCCGGCCGCTGCCGCTCCAGGTGGACCGCAAGCGGGCGCTGTACGGCGCCTGGTACGAGTTCTTCCCGCGCTCCGAGGGCGCCGTGGTCGACCCCTCCGGCGTCCAGCCGCCGGTCTCCGGGACGCTGCGCACCGCCGCCGAGCGGCTGCCCGCGGTCGCCGCGATGGGCTTCGAGGTGGTCTACCTGCCGCCGATCCACCCGATCGGCCGCGCCCACCGCAAGGGCCCGGACAACTCCCTGACGGCCGGTCCGCACGACGTCGGCTCGCCCTGGGCGATCGGCTCGCCGGAGGGCGGCCACGACGCCGTCCACCCGGACCTCGGCACCCTGGAGGACTTCGACCGCTTCGTCGCCGAGGCCGGGTCACTGGGGCTGGAGGTCGCACTGGACTTCGCCCTGCAGTGCTCCCCCGACCACCCCTGGGTCAACAAGCACCCCGAGTGGTTCAGCCACCGCCTCGACGGCACCGTCGCCCACGCCGAGAACCCGCCGAAGAAGTACCAGGACATCTACCCGATCAACTTCGACCAGGACTTCGAGGGGCTGGTCAAGGAGACGGTTCGTATCCTGCGCTTCTGGATGGGCCACGGGGTGCGGATCTTCCGCGTCGACAATCCGCACACCAAGCCGGTGGTGTTCTGGGAGAAGGTGCTGGGCGACATCGCCCGGACGGATCCCGACGTGATCTTCCTGGCCGAGGCGTTCACCCGTCCGGCGATGATGCACACCCTGGGGAAGATCGGATTCCACCAGTCGTACACCTATTTCACCTGGCGCACCACCAAGCAGGAACTCACCGAATACCTCACCGAACTCACCGGTGACGCGGCCTCGTACATGCGGCCCAACTTCTTCGCCAACACCCCGGACATCCTGCACGAGTACCTGCAGCAGGGCGGCCCGGCCGCGTTCGCCGTCCGCGCGGTGCTGGCCGCGACCCTCGCCCCCAGCTACGGCGTCTACGCGGGCTACGAGCACTACGAGAACGAGCCCGTCCACCCCGGCTCGGAGGAGTACGCGCGCTCCGAGAAGTACGAGCTGCGCCCGCGCGACTGGAGCCGTCAGGACTCCCTCGCCCCGCTCCTCACCGCCCTCAACCGGCTCCGCCGGCGCCACCCCGCCCTGCAGCAGCTGCGCGACCTGCGCTTCCACCCCACGGACAACGACCAGGTCATCGCGTACTCCAAGCGGGCGACCACCGAGGACGGCATCGAGGACCACGTGATCACCGTGGTGAACCTGGACCCGCACCACGTCCAGGAGGCCACCGTGACCCTGGACTCGGACCTGCCGCTGACGGTGCACGACGAGCTCACCGGCGCCACCTACGACTGGGGCCGCCGCAACTACGTCCGGCTCGACCCATCCACCGAGCCGGCCCACCTCCTCACCGTCCGGAGGCACCCTCAGTGACAGTCAACGAGCCCGTTCCCGACACCTTCGCCGAAACGCCGGCCAGGGACCGCGACCCGGAGTGGTTCAAACGCGCGGTCTTCTACGAGGTCCTGGTCCGTTCCTTCCAGGACAGCAACGGCGACGGCGTGGGTGACCTCAAGGGGCTCACCTCGAAGCTCGACTACCTGCAGTGGCTGGGGGTGGACTGCCTCTGGCTGCCGCCCTTCTTCGCCTCCCCGCTGCGGGACGGCGGGTACGACGTGGCCGACTACAAGTCGGTGCTGCCGGAGTTCGGCGACCTCGCCGACTTCGTCGAGTTCGTCGACGCCGCCCACGCCCGCGGCATGCGGGTGATCATCGACTTCGTGGTCAACCACACCAGCGACCAGCACCCGTGGTTCCAGGCGTCCCGCAACGACCCGGACGGGCCGTACGGCGACTTCTACATGTGGGCCGACGACGACAAGCAGTACCCCGACGCCCGCATCATCTTCGTCGACACCGAGACCTCCAACTGGACGTACGACCCGGTCCGCAAGCAGTACTTCTGGCACCGGTTCTTCTCCCACCAGCCGGACCTCAACTACGACAACCCGCGGGTCCAGGAGGAGGTGATCGCGGCCCTGAGGTTCTGGCTGGACCTCGGCATCGACGGGTTCCGGCTGGACGCGGTCCCCTACCTGTACGCCCGGGAGGGCACCAACTGCGAGAACCTGCCGGAGACCCACGAGTTCCTCAAGCGGCTCCGCAAGGAGATCGACGCGGACTACCCGGACACGGTGCTGCTGGCCGAGGCCAACCAGTGGCCCGAGGACGTCGTCGACTACTTCGGGGACTTCGCCTCCGGCGGCGACGAGTGCCACATGGCGTTCCACTTCCCGGTGATGCCGCGGATCTTCATGGCCGTCCGCCGGGAGTCGCGCTACCCGGTCTCGGAGATCCTCGCGAAGACGCCGGAGATCCCCTCCGGCTGCCAGTGGGGCATCTTCCTGCGCAACCACGACGAGCTGACCCTGGAGATGGTCACCGACGAGGAGCGCGACTACATGTACGCGGAGTACGCGAAGGACCCGCGGATGCGGGCCAACGTGGGCATCCGCCGGCGGCTCGCACCGCTGCTGGAGAACGACCGCAACCAGATCGAGCTCTTCACCGCCCTGCTGCTCTCGCTGCCCGGTTCGCCGGTGCTGTACTACGGCGACGAGATCGGCATGGGCGACAACATCTGGCTCGGCGACCGGGACGGCGTCCGCACCCCGATGCAGTGGACGCCGGACCGCAACGCGGGTTTCTCCTCGGCCGACCCGGGCAGGCTCAGTCTGCCGCCCATCATGGACCCGGTGTACGGCTTTCAGGTGACCAACGTCGAAGCGCAGCAAAGCAGTTCGAGTTCCCTGCTGCACTGGACGCGTCGCATGATCGAGATCCGCAAGCTCAACCCTGCGTTCGGCCTCGGCAGCTACACCGAGCTGCCCTCCAGCAATCCCGCGGTGCTGGCCTTCGTGCGCGAGCACGAGGGAGACCTGGTCATGTGCGTGAACAACTTCTCGCGGTTCGCGCAGCCGACCGAACTGGACCTGCGGCGGTACGGGGGGCGGTACCCGGTCGAGCTGATCGGCGGCGTGCGCTTCCCGTCCATCGGTGAGTGGCCCTACCTGCTCACCCTCGCCGGGCACGGCTTCTACTGGTTCCAGCTCAGGAAGCCCGGAATCAAGTAGCGGCGGCCGTCCGGCGCCGAAGTAACGATCCACCAGCCAGGTCCGAGGGGACCAACCCTGCGGGGCGCGAGAGTCACGACCCCCGCGCCCCGCAGGGGTCTTCGCACCGTCGGGTACGGAGAACAGCCCAACGGCCACCCACACTATGGCGTGACACCCGAGCCCCGCTCGCGTGCCTCCGCCGCCGCGCCGCCGAAATCCGGAAGACTGACAGGCCCGGTGACGACCTCGGGCAGCCGGCCCGCTTCCGGGGAAAGGGAGTCATGTCCGAAACCTCCCGTTCTCAAGCCCACGTGCACCGCGACCTACCCGACGGCGCCCCCGGGCCCGTCGGCACGCGCGGGACCACGGGGCGGAGAACCACCGCGGGTGTCAGCGAGCTCGTGGGCGCCGCCCTGCCGCTGATCGCCGACTGGCTCCCCACCCAGCGCTGGTACGCCGGGAAGGGGCGCGCGATCAGCGGGCTCACGCCGGTGGTGGGCACCCCGCTGCAGGTCGGCGACCCGACCCTGCTGCACCTGCTGCTGCGGGTGGAGCACGGCACGGGGGCGGCTGCCCAGGGGGACATCTACCAGCTGCTGCTGGGCATCCGGTCCCAGGACCCGTCCGGGGTCGGCCCGGGCGCAGTCCTCGGCCGGCTGGCCGGCGGCGGCCCGCACGACGGCGCGGTGCTCTACGACGCGGTGCACGACCCGGAGCTGACCGGCCGGCTGCTGGAGCACCTGGCCACCGGCGACCGCTTCGGCGCGCTCTCCTTCCGGCGGACCCCGGGTCCGGGCCTGCCGAGCAACCTGCCGGGCCGGGCCTCCACGGCCGAGCAGTCCAACAGCTCGGTGATCTACGGGACCTCCTTCATCCTCAAGCTGTTCCGGCGGATCAGCCCCGGCACCAATCCGGACCTCGAACTGTCGCTGGCGCTCTCCCGGGCGGGTTCCACCCGCATCCCGCGGGTCGCCGCCTGGTTCGAGTCCCGGCTGGAGCGATCGGAACCGGCCACTCTCGGACTGCTGCAGCGCTACCTGCCGGACGCCGAGGACGGCTGGGAGCTCGCCCTCGACCAGGTGGCCCGGCTCAAGGGCGACCCGACGCCCGGGAACTTCGCGGTCGAGGCGCACCGGCTCGGCCGGGCCACCGCCGAGGTGCACCGGGTGCTGTCCCGCTCGATGCCGACCGCCCGCCTCGACCGGGCCGAGACCGGCCGGCTGGCCGGCGCGATGGCCGACCGGCTGGACAGCGCGGTCGCCGCGGTGCCCGGGCTGCTGCGCTACCGCTCGGCGCTGCGCGCGGCCTTCCAGCAGCTCACCGCCGACCACCTGGAGGGCCTGCCCGTCCAGCGGATCCACGGCGACCTGCACCTCGGCCAGGCCATGCGCACCCCGCACGGCTGGGTGCTGCTGGACTTCGAGGGCGAGCCGGCCAAGCCGCTGGCCGAGCGCCGGCTGCCGCAGCCGGCGCTGCGGGACGTGGCGGCGATGCTGCGCTCCTTCGACTACGCGGCCGCGCACCTGCTCGCCGGGGCCCCCGGCCCCGACCCGGAGCTGGCCCACCTGGCCAACGCCTGGGCGGCCCGCAACCGGGCCGCGTACTGCGCGGGCTACACGGCCGGCGGCGGGATGGACCCGGCCACCGCGCCGGAGCTGCTGCGCGCCCTGGAGATCGACAAGGCGGTGTACGAGGTCGTGTACGAGGCCCGGCACCGCCCGAGCTGGCTGCCGATCCCGCTGGCCGCCATCAACCGTCTGGCCCTGACCGTCTGACGCCCCGCAACCGCCTCCTGGAGGACCCGACGTGAACCCCCCCGGCCCCACGCACGACAGCTCCACCACCGCCGTGCCCGCCACCTCCCGGGCGGGCGCCGGCGCGTCCGCGCCCGCCCGGC
>NZ_JBEYFP010000210.1:0-9279 GCF_040634455.1 Kitasatospora sp. NPDC007106 | reverse complement strand
CGCCGCCCGCGCGGATCGTGGGGGAGCGCGGGGCGGGGGCCGGGGGTCGAGGGGCGGCGCCGCTCACAAAATGGACTAGACCATCTGGGCGCGTCAACCCTCCCGGCGGCGCCCGGACAAGGTTTACGGCACGCTTAAGGTCCGCCGGAGCCGTCGTGGCTGACGGCCCGTCGGGTGTCGGCTTGACCTCGAGTGCACTCCAACCGGCAGGCTTGCACCGCGACCGGATCACCACCGAACCACCACCGCAGGAGGAACAGATGCGTACCACCGTGCTCGGCACCGGCGGCCCCGAGGTCGGCGTGGTCGGCCTGGGCTGCATGGGCATGACCTGGGCCTACGACCCCAACGGCCGTGACGACGAGACCTCCGTCGAGGTCGTCCGCGGCGCGCTGGACCTCGGGGTCACCCTGATCGACACCGCCGACATCTACGGCCCGTACGACAACGAGGAACTGGTCGGCCGCGCACTCGCCGGCCCGTACCGGGAGCGCGCCGTGCTGGCCACCAAGGTCGGCCTGGTGCCCGGCACCGGCGGCGCGCGGGTCGGCAACGACGGACGCCCCGAGCACGTGCGGAAGGCGATCGACGACAGCCTCCGCCGGCTCGGCACCGACCACGTCGACCTCTACCAGCTGCACCGCGTCGACCCGCAGGTGCCGATCGAGGAGACCTGGGGCGCGCTCGCCGAGGCCGTCGCGGCCGGTAAGGCGCGGCAGATCGGCCTGTCCGAGGTCACCGTCGAACAGATCCGGCGGGCCCAGGCCGTCCACCCGGTGGCGTCCGTGCAGTCCGAGCTCTCGCTCTGGACGCGCGACGCCCTCGCCGAGGTGCTGCCCTACACCGAGGCCAACGGCATCGCCTTCCTGCCGTTCTCGCCGCTCGGCCGCGGCTTCCTCGCCGGCCGGTTCTCCTCCGCGGGCGACCTGCCGGCGGACGACTGGCGGGCCACCCTGCCGCGGTTCCAGGCCGAGGCGCTGGAGGCCAACCTGGCGCTGGTCGCGAAGGTCAAGGAGATCGCCGGGCGGACGGGCGCCACGACCGCCCAGGTGGCGCTCGCCTGGGTGCTCGCCCAGGGCCGGCTGGTCATCCCGATCCCCGGCACCAAGACGCCGAAGTACCTGGCGGACAACGCCGCTTCGGCCGAGGTCCGGCTCACCGTCGAGGACCTCGCCGAACTCGACGCCCTGCCCGCCCCGGTCGGCGACCGCTACTGAGGATCGGGCCTGAGGCACCTCAGGGGCGCCGGGAGGCGCCCCCACGCGCCCCTTGCGGTGTGCCCTTCAGGCGGTGTGCTCCATCACCCAGATCAGCTTGCGGCCGGTCTCGGAGGGGGCGGTGACCAGGGCCTCGTCCACGCGGTCGAGCCGGAAGCCGAGCTTGCGCGGGACGGCCGCGCTGGCGGTGTTCGCCTCGTCGCAGTGGATCTCCACCCGCTCGACGCCCGGCAGCGCCAGTGCGGCCTCGGCGAGCGCCCGTGCGCCCTCCGTGGCCAGGCCGCGGCCGGTGTGCCCGACGCCCACCCAGTAGCCGATCTCCAGGGCGCCCGGCCCGATCCGCCCGTGCAGGCCGAACGCGCCGATCACCTCGCCCGGATCGGCGTCCGGCGCGAGCACGTACATGAAGTCGGTGCCCGCGTCCCAGACCTCCTCGCCGGCGCGGGACATCTCGATGCTGTGCTCCATGCTGGGCGCCGCCTTCGCCCACGGCATCCACGGGCGCAGGTGTTCCAGGTTGGCGCGGACGGCCTCGTTGAGCGCGGCCGCGTCCGCGACCCGGCGGCGGCGGAGCGACGCGCCGAGCGGCAGCGGCAGGAGCTCCGGCGGGCGGGCGGCGGACACCGGACGCGGGCCGGTGTCAGGAACGTCGGCAGTGTGGTTCATGACAAGGATTATCGGCGCAGGCCAGCGGCGCCTTCAACGGCTTTCCCGGCGCGCCGGACCCGGCGGGCGCCGGTTTCCGGCCGACGCCCGCCACTGGCGTCACATCCGCACCAAGACCTCCTCCAGCCCCTTGCGTCGCAGGTCCGGGACCCGCGCGCCCTCCGCCGGGTAGCCGACCGGGATCACGTACGCCGCCCGCTCCTCGGCGGGCCGCTCGCACACCTCGTTCAGGAAGCGCATCGGGCTCGGCGTGTGCGTCAGCGTCGCCAGCCCGGCCTGGTGCAGTGCCGCGAGCAGCAGCCCGACCGCGATCCCCACCGACTCCTTGGTGTAGTACGGCCGCGGCGTGTCCGGGCCCTTGTGGACCTCGAAGACCACGATCACCGCCGGCGCGTCCTCCAGGAACGGCTTGCGCCAGTCGGTGCCCAGCGGGGCCAGCGCCGCCAGCCATTCCGGCGAGGCCCGGCGGGCGTAGAACTCGCGCTCCTCCGCCTCCGCGGCCTCCCGCAGCCGCCGCTTGCGCGCCGGATCGGTGACCACCACGAAGCGCCACGGCTGGACGTGCGCCCCGCTCGGCGCCGTCGACGCGGTGCGCACCGCCCACTCCACCACCCCGTCCGGCAGCGGACGGACGGCGAAGTCCCGGACGGTGCGCCGCTGCGCCATCACGTCGTGGAACGACCTGCAGCGGTCCGCGGCCTCGTGGGCCGGCACCGCCATCGGGACCAGCGGCACGGTCGGGTGGACCGTGCCCGGTGCTGATGATTCGTCAACCATGCCCGCCAGCACAGCACACGGCCGCCCGGTGGTACAGACCTCCTACCGGCGCGGCCCGTGCCGTCAGAGCTCGCGGACCCGGCCGCCCTCGACCACCAGCCGCCGGTTCACCGTGACCGCCTCCAGCATCCGGCGGTCGTGCGTCACCAGCAGCAGCGTCCCGGTGTACGAGGCCAGCGCCGACTCCAACTGCTCGATCGCCGGCAGGTCCAGGTGGTTGGTCGGCTCGTCCAGCACCAGCAGGTTCACCCCGCGGGCCTGCAGCAGCGCCAGCGCCGCCCTGGTCCGCTCGCCCGGCGACAGGGTGCCCGCCGGACGCAGCACGTGCACCGCCTTCAGCCCGAACTTGGCCAGCAGCGTGCGCACCTCCTCGTCGGTGAGCTCCGGCACCGCCGCCGCGAACGCGTCCGACAGCGGCTCGTCCCCGAGGAACAGCCCACGGGCCTGGTCGACCTCGCCGACCACCACGCCCGAACCCAGCGCGGCACTGCCGCCGTCCAGGTCGAGCCGGCCCAGCAGGGCGGCCAGCAGCGTGGACTTGCCCGCGCCGTTCGCCCCGGTGATCGCCACCCGGTCCGCCCAGTCGATCTGCAGGTCCACCGGCCCGAAGGAGAAGTCGCCGCGCCGCGCGGTCGCACCGCGCAGGGTGGCCACCACGGCGCCGGAGCGCGGCGCGGCGGCGATCTCCATCCGCAGCTCCCACTCCTTGCGCGGCTCCTCGACCACGTCCAGCCGCTCGATCATGCGCTGCGTCTGCCGGGCCTTCGAGGCCTGCTTCTCCGTCGACTCCGCGCGGGTCGCCCGCGCCTTCTTGTCGTTGTCGCCGCCCTTGCGGCGGGCGTTGCGGACGCCGTGCTCCATCCAGTTGCGCTGCATCTGCGCGCGGGCCTCCAGCGAGGCCTTGGTGTCCGCGTAGTCCTCGTACTGCTCGCGGGCGTGCCGGCGGGCCACCGCCCGCTCCTCCAGGTACGCCTCGTAGCCGCCGCCGTACAGGTTGACCTGCTGCTGGTGCAGGTCCAGCTCCAGCACCCGGGTCACCGTCCGGGCCAGGAACTCGCGGTCGTGGCTGATCAGCACCGTGCCCGCGCGCAGCCCCTTCACGAAGGACTCCAGCCGCTCCAGGCCGTCCAGGTCGAGGTCGTTGGTCGGCTCGTCCAGCAGGAAGACGTCGTAGCGCGACAGCAGCAGCGAGGCCAGGCCGGCCCGGGCCGCCTGGCCGCCGGAGAGCGCCGTCATCGGCAGGTCCAGCGAGACCTTCAGGCCGAGCTGGTCGGCGACCTCCTCGGCGCGCTCCTCCAGGTCCGCGCCGCCGAGGTCCAGCCAGCGGTCCAGGGCCACCGCGTACTCGTCGTCCGCGCCGGGACGGCTCTCCACCAGGCCCTCGGTGGCCTCGTCCAGGGCGGCCTGCGCGGCCGCCACACCCGTCCGCCGGGCCAGGAAGTCCCGGACCGACTCGCCGGGGCGGCGCTCCGGCTCCTGCGGCAGGTGCCCGACGTTCGCGGTCGGCGGGCTCAGCCGCAGCGCACCGCCCTCCGGGGTGTCCAGGCCGGCCAGCAGGCGCAGCAGCGTCGACTTGCCCGCCCCGTTCACCCCGACCAGGCCGATCACGTCGCCGGGCGCGACGACCAGGTCGAGCCCGGCGAAGAGGGTGCGCTCGCCGTGGCCGGCAGCGAGGTCCTTGACTACGAGAGTGGCGCTCATGATGCGCCGATTCTAGGCCGCCCGGGCCGTGGCCCCGGCCCGGGCGGCGGTGACCGCCGCGGTCAGGAGCTCTGCACCGGGCTGATCTCGAAGAGCCCGCACACCCGCAGGTGGTACGGGACCAGCATCTGCTGGGTGCTGGCCGGCGGGTACACCCCGAGGTAGGTCGAGGTCGTCCGGCAGCTCGGGACGACACCCGGGTCGTTGGTGCGGATCGTCGCCACCGCGGTGCGGGCCGGCGCGAGCACCACCGTGCTCACCGGGACACCGTTGTGGGTGGCCGGCGCACCGATCATGGCGTGGCCGGTCGTGAGCACGCTGACACCGGGGTAACCGCGCAGCGCACAGGAGTGGGTGGAGGTGTTGGTGAACTCCACCGGGTAGAGGAAGGACCCCGCGGCGCCCTGCGGGCTGCCGACGGCCAGGTACAGGTCGCCGGCCTGACAGGTCGGGGTCGCGGGTGCGGCCTGGACGCTCTGCGCGGCGGCGACCGCCCCGCCCGCGGCGAGCAGGGCGGCGGCGGAACCGAGGGCCAGGGTGCGCTTGCCGAATCGAATCATGACGTCCCCCGTTCGGGACCGGGCAGGCACTATCTGCAGACCTGCCCACACCCCAGGAGACGCAGAACCGTACGGAAACGGTTCTACCGGCAGGGGTGTGTCCGGACCCGCCGGCCGGCCACAGCAGCCGTCGCGGCCACCACGGGGACGAGCACGAGTGCCGTCGGGCTTCCTTCCGCATCGGCGAGGTGCGCGAACACGGCTGCCCCTGCGGCACCGCCGGCCAGGTCGACGGTACTGAGCCAGGACATGGTCTCGGTGACCTGCCCGGCCGGGGCCAGATCACCTCCGGTGGTGCGCAGAAGGGCGAAGAGCGACCCGATGACCAGGCCGGCGACCGGGCACACCAGGAGGACCGCCGTCGGGGAGAGCCCTGCGGCCACGGCCAGAGCGGCGCATCCGAGGGCGAACACGCCGAGCAGGACGGGCAGCGCCAGTCCGGGCGACAGCCGGTTCGTCGCCGTACCCAGGGCGAAGCTCCCCACGACGCTGCCGACCGCAAGGCCGCCCAGGTACAGGCCGGCCAGCCCGGCCGCGTTCTCCTGGCGGGCGTGGATCGGCAGCACCACGTCCAGGGCCGTCACCGCCGTCACGAACAGGGCTTCGGCGGCCAGCAGGCGGCGCAACGCCGGCGACGCCCAGAGGCCCCGCAGGTGCCCGGCCGCGGCCGGAGGCACGACCACGGCAGAGGAGTTGACCACCACCAGGACGACGCCGGTGACCGTCAACGTCGTGATGGCCGCGTACGGCAGGAGGGGCGACAGCGACAGGCCGAGCCAGCCGGCGAGCACCGGGCCGATGATCAGCGCGGCACCCGTCATGGAGGCGTCGAGCGCCATCGCCGTCCTCAGGGTCGTGCCGGTGGTGACGCTGTACCAGACGGAACGCATCATGACCGCGACGGGTGGAGCACTCGCGCCGACGGCTGCGGCCAGTGAACAGACCAGCACGGTGCCGGCGGCGTTCCGCACCGCCAGGATCACGGCGATGGTGGCGGCGAGATGGGCCGCAAGGCAGCCGAGGAGGACCGGGCGGATCGGAAGGCGGTCGACGAGGCGTCCGCGCAACGGTGCGCTCAGCCCCTGACCGAGGGCGGAGCAGCTCACCGCCAGTCCGGCGGTCCCGTACGAACGGGGGCCGCTGACCAGGAGCAGCAGGCTCAGGCCCGTCATGCTTGCGGCGAGCTTCGACGTCATGCCGATGACGGCCATGCGCCAGAAGCCGGGTACGTCGAGCAGGCTCCGGTAGTCGGCAAGGAACCGATACGGGGTCGGGTGCTCCGGTCGTGCGGCGTCGGGCGTGGCAGGTGATCGGCTCATCGCTGCGGTATCCGGGTGCGGAACGCCGCAGTGGACCAGGTGAGCACGGGCGCCAGGCTCCCGGGTGCCGGCCAGCCGTTGACGACGGCCAGCAACGACAGGTAGTGGTCCCGGCGCGGGTCGTTCATCTGCTCCAGCCGGGCGGCGAGGCGCCGGTAGAGGGTGCGGGGATCGTGCGAGGCCGAGCAGCCGAGGATGCGCGCGTAGTGGGCCGCGAGTGCGGCCACGATCGGCTCCGCAGCAGGCGAGTCCGGCTCGACCCCGGCCTCGAGAGCCGGTGCCACCTGAACCCGGACGGCATCGGCGAGGATCCGGGGCAGTCCTGCGGCGTCGTCCGGGGCCCGGTCGGCCGCCAGGTCCTGGGCCATGCCGTGCAGCGTGGTGCGGAAATCGTGGTCCTGGAGCAGTTCGGCCAGCTCCACCCACGCCTCGATCTGCTCGGGCTCGGGGTCGCCGGGCAGTTCGGGCGTCAATGAGCGCGCGACCGCCGCGAACGCGGGGTGATCACGCAAGCCGTCGAACACGGAACCGAGGAAGTCGTCGATCAGACCATGCCGTTCGGCTTCCGACAGGCGTGCCAGCTTGTGCATGAGGTCCGTCTCCCGGGGCGTCGAGCCGCGCCTGGCCACCGCGGTCAGCACGGCGCGGCGCTGCCGCAGGACGCGGATCTGCACGTCCAGTGCCTCGGCGTGCGTCGCCGCGACGTCCTTCAGCGAGACCTCCCGGTCCATGACCTTGCGAATGGTTGCCAGGTCGATTCCCAACTCGCGCAGAGTGCGTACGAGTTCGAGGCGTGCGACGGCATCGGCACCGTACTGGCGGTACCCGGCCGGAGTGCGGTCGGTCGGTGGCACGATCCCGGTGTCCGCGTAGAACCGGATGGCTTTCACCGTCAGACCCGTCCTCCGAGCCAGATCACCGATCGAATAGAGCGTCTCGCCGTTCATGCCCCTACCTTCACGTCTCCCCCTACCGGAGACTCAAGCCCCACGGTCACCGGGCCGGCCACCGGTTAAATCCGTTTAAATCCGTTGCTCCGCGGGGGAGCGGTCCGTACGGTGGTGGGTGTTCGCACGACAGCCCCGCATGTCTGGAGAAGGCCCTTGCTCTTCTGAGGTCACGAGACACCGCTCGACAGCTCCCGCCCGACCGATCGTCGGCGGTGGAGCGCGTGAGCGTGCGACCTCGGACGAGAGCCGGCCCCTGCGTGGTGCCCGTGCCGCTCCCCTGTGCCGTCCTGCCGCTCCCGCGGTGTCTCCCGTGTTGCTCCCTCTCTCATCCGTAGCAACCGCAGGAGGCCATCCATGGCTCAACCCACCACGTCCGTCCTCTGCTCGGACCTGTCCTTCGAGTGGCCCGACGGTGCCCCCGTCCTGGAGGGCTTCCACCTCGCCGTCGGCCCGGGCCGCACCGGTCTGATCGGCCTCAACGGCGCCGGCAAGTCCACTCTTCTCCGGCTGATCGCCGGGGAGTTGACGCCGACCTCGGGCACCGTCCGGGTCGGCGGCGAGCTCGGCTACCTGCCGCAGGGCCTCACCCTGCGGCAGGACGAGCGGGTCGACGAGGCGCTCGGCATCCGGGCGGCCCGCGAGGCCCTGCACGCCATCGAGTCCGGCGACACCGACGAGCGGCACTTCACCGCGGTCGGCGACGACTGGGACGTCGAGGAGCGCGCCCGGGAGACCCTGGGCCGGCTGGGCCTCGGCCGGCTCGACCTGGACCGCACCACCGGTGAACTCTCCGGCGGCGAGGGCGTGCTGCTGCACCTCGCGGCGCTGCTGCTGCGCCGCCCGGACGTCCTGCTGCTGGACGAGCCCACCAACAACCTCGACCGGTCCGCCCGTGCGCGGCTGTACGAGGCGGTGGCCGCCTGGCGCGGGGTCATGGTGATCGTCAGCCACGACCGCGAACTGCTGCAGCACGTCGACCAGATCGCCGACCTCAGGGACGGCTCGGTGACCTGGTACGGCGGCAACTTCGCGGACTACGAGCGGACGCTGGCCGCCGAGCAGGAGACCGCGGAGCGGCTGGTGCGCAATGCCGCGGCCGACGTGCAGCGGCAGAAGCGCGACCTGATCGAGGCCCGTGCCCGGCTGGAGCGCAGTGCCGCGTACGGGAAGGCGAAGTCCATCCAGCGCAACGACCCGAAGATCCTCGCGGGGGCGTTCAAGCGCCGGGCGGAGGAGACCTCCGGGCGGCTGCGCGGCATGCACGCCGAGCGGCTGGCCGATGCGAAGGAGCGGCTGACCGCGGCGGAGGACGCCGTCCGCGACGACGCGGAGATCCGGATCGACCTGCCACACACGGCCGTCCCGGCGGGCCGGACGGTGCTCCTGCTCGACCGGGTGCGTCCGGCGCACGGGCCGGTCGGTGCCGCACCGATCGACCTGGAGCTGCGCGGCCCGGAGCGGGTGGCCCTGGTCGGGCGGAACGGCTCCGGCAAGACCACCCTGCTGCGCACCGTCGCGGGCGAACTCGCCCCGGCGGCGGGCGAGGTGGGCACGCCGGTGCCGATGCGGTACCTCCCGCAGCGGCTCGACCTGCTGGACGACGAGCTGAGCGTGGTCGGCAACGTGCGGCAGTTCGCCCCTTCGGCGGGGAACAACGCGATCCGGGCGCGGCTGGCCCGGTTCCTGTTCCGCGGCGAGCGGGCCGACCGGCCGGCCGGCACGCTGTCCGGCGGGGAGCGGTTCCGGGCGACGCTGGCCGCGCTGCTGCTCTCCGAGCCGCCGCCGCAGCTGCTGCTGCTGGACGAGCCGACCAACAACCTGGACCTGGCGAGCGTCCGCCAGCTCACCCAGGCGCTGTCCGGCTACCGGGGTGCGCTGGTGGTGGTCAGCCACGACGTGCCGTTCCTGCGGTCGATCGGCATCACCCGCTGGCTGGAGCTGGACGGCGGCAGCCTGCGCACGGTCGATCCGCTGTAGGCCGTCCCGGGCCGGAAAAGGCGCCGGGGAGGGCCGACCCCCTGCGGTCGTCCCTCCCCGGCGGGCTCTCGGTGGCCGGCGGCGCTGCCGGGCCGGCCCTCGGCGGTCAGCC
>NZ_JBEYFP010000209.1:0-9336 GCF_040634455.1 Kitasatospora sp. NPDC007106 | reverse complement strand
GCGGGTTCCCCTGCCCGGGGGCGCCCGCCGCCACCGACCGTCCGACCCAGGGAGCCCGATGCCGACCCCCGGTGCGGCCGGGCCCGCGGCGTCCCCGCGTCCGGGTCAGTGGCGCAGCAGCCGGCCGAGGCCCTCCCGGGTGGCCGCGACCACCACCAGGTCGTTCGCGTCGAGCAGGTGCTCCGCGGGCGGGTTCCAGCGCAGCTCGGGGCGGGCCCGGTAGGCGAGGCCGAGATCCCGGGCGCGCCGCTCCGGCTCGGCGACGTCCAGGGCGAGCACCTGCCAGTGCCCGGGGCAGTGCGCCGCGGCGACCGTCCGCCCGGCCAGCTCCGGGTGGCCGCCGACGTCCACCGCCGCGAGCAGCAGCACCTGCCGGCCGACCGCGAACGCACCCAGTACCTGCCGCCCCATCATCGCGGAGGCGAAGGCCGGCGCCGACAGGAACGAGACGCTGTGGCTGCGGGTCTCCGCCGACGGGTACGAGTCGCGCAGCGCCCGGTACACGTCGGCGGCGAAGTCGTCGTCGAACAGGCCCATCACCACCCGCACCTCGGGATTGCACTCGCGGGCCGACAGCGCCGCCTCCAGGTTGGTGGAGTCGTTGCTGGTGAGCGCGAGCATCGCGCGGGCCCGGCCGACCCGGGCGGCCTCCAGCACCCCCTCCTGGGTGGCGTCGCCCAGCACCACCGGCACCCCGTAGGCGCGGGCCCGGGCGACCCCGCGGGCCGTCGGGTCGCTCTCCACGCAGACCACCGGCAGGTCCAGCTCGCGCAGCCGGTCCAGCACCCGGCTGCCGACCCGGCCGAGGCCGAGCAGCACCACGTGGTTGGAGATCCCGCGCGGCGGTCGGCGCAGCGCCGAGGCGGCCCGGAAGGTGCCGAGCGCCTCCAGGGCGAGGGCGGTGAGCAGCGGCATCAGCAGCAGGCCGCTGAGCGCGGTGAGGATCTGCAGCACCTTGCGGGCGGGGGTGTCGGCGGTGGCCGGGTCGGCGATCGCGATCACGTCCAGCACCGCGAGGTAGGCGGTGTGCACCGGGTTCTCCCCGGTGAGGGCCGAGGTGAGGCCGGCGAACAGGGCGAGCAGGGCGGTCAGCGAGCCGAGCGCGAGCCGCAGCCGACGGGAGAACAGCGCGGCGACCGGCAGGCCGGACAGGCCCGGCAGGCGGCGGCGCGGCCGCTGTTCCTCGGGGTGTCCGAGGAGTTCCAGGACGAGCCGACGGCCCTCCGGCGGCGGTGCCGCGCCCGGGCCGGGCAGCAACACGGGGGAGCGGCCCCGGCCGCCGGGGAGGAGGGCGAGGGTGGCCAGCTCGGTGCCGGCGGCCGGGGTGTCCGGGGGCAGTTCGGCGGCCCGCAGCAGCCGGCCGTCGACGTGCACCACGGCCGGATGACCGGAGACGGCGGCGGAGACGAGGGCGGGGGCCGCGGTCGCCGAGGTGGACAGCACGGTGGTGGAGGCCTCGGGTGCGGGCCCGCCGTTCGGCGTCCGGGCTGCGGCGGCCCGGTCGAGCAGCTGGCCGACCCGGCGGCCGAGCCGCCGGTTGTAGACCCGCAGCACCAGCCGGACCCCGGGGTTGAGCCGGCGGGCCCGCAGCGCGGCCTGCACGTTGGCCTGGTCGTCGGAGCCGGTCAGCGCCAGCGCGGCGGCCTCCCGGATGCCGGCCTCGGCGAGCACCGCGGTGCTCGGCTCGGCGGCCTCCACCACCCGGACGGGCAGCCGCCGTTCCTCGGCCAGCGCGGCGATCTGCGGGCTCTGGCCCTCCCGGAGGGAGCGCACCACCACGGTGACCCGGCGGCCGTACAGCGTGGTGAGTTCGACGGCGAGCCGGAGGGCGAGGGTGTCCTGACCGCAGACGATCATGTGCCCGCCCTCGTCCGGCCGTTCGACCGCGGCGGGCCGCTCGGCCTCGGCCGGCCCTCCGGCCGGGTCGGCGCCGCCGTCCGCCGGGGCGGGCTGCGCGGGCAGGGCGGGAACGGGCCCGGTGGTGGTGGACATGCCGCCATCCTGGCAGGACCGTGACCGTAACGCGATCTTCCTGCAGCCGCGTTGATGATTCGTCACGTTCGCACAGGTTGGTACCCTCGGACGTCTGCGACGGGGACGGGAGCGGGCATGGACGCAACAATGGTGCCGGTGGTCGTACTGGTGGCGGCCGCACTCCACGCGGTGTGGAACGCCCTCGCCCACGCCCTCCCCGACAAGGTGGTCGGCTTCGCCCTCATCAACGCGGCATTCCTCGGCGGCGGCGTCCTGCTCGCCTGCCTCGCCCCGCTGCCCGACGCCCGCGCCTGGCCCTACCTGGCCGCCTCCGCGGTGCTCCAGGTGCTCTACCAACTGCTGCTCCTGCAGGCCTACCGGCTGGGCGACTTCGGGCAGATGTACCCGCTCGCCCGCGGCACCGCACCCTGGCTGGTGGCCGCCCTCTCGGTGCTGGTGCTCGGCCGCCCGCTCGGCACCGGCCAGTGGGCCGGCATCTTGGTGATCTCCGCCGGCCTGGCCGGGCTGGCGCTGGCCGAAGGCGTACCCGGCCGCGCCCAACTGCCCGCGGTGGCCGCGGCCCTGGGCACCGGCGCGATGATCGCCGGCTACACCGTGGTCGACGGGACGGGCGTGCGGACCTCCACCACCGTGCTCGGCTACATCGCCTGGCTGTTCGTCCTCCAGGGCGCCGGCATGCTGCTCACCGCCGTACTGCTGCGCGGCCCCTCGCTGTTCTGCGAGCCCGGCCCCGGCTGGGTGCAGGGCGTCACCGGCGGGGTGCTCTCGCTCGCCGCGTACGGGCTGGTGGTGTGGGCCCAGGCGCACGGCGACCTGGCGACGATCGCCGCACTGCGGGAGACCAGCATCGTGATCGCCGCGGTGATCGGCGCCCTGGTCTTCCGCGAGCGGCTCGGGGTGGCCCGGATGGCCGCCGGGGCGGTGGTGGTGGCAGGCATCGCCGTCCTCCAACTCACCCCGGCCTAACGCGGGGACGGCCACGAAGGTCAAGCCACCCAGGGGCAGTTACTCAGGGGCGCGGGAGGTACCCCCAGCGCCCCTGAGCAGGTCAGGCAGGCTGCCCCGCTGCTGCCAGGGCTCCGGTGCGGACGCGGTCCAGCAGGGCGAGCAGCACCTCCTTGCTGGAGGCCCGGTCGCGGACGTCGCAGAGCACCACCGGCACCGACTCGTCGAGGTCCAGTGCGGCGCGGACGTCCTCGGCGCTCGCCTCGCGGCGGCCGTGGAAGCAGTTCACGCCCACCGCGAACGGGACCCCGCGCTGCTCGAAGTAGTCCACCGCGGCGAAGCTGGACTCCAGCCGCCGGGTGTCCGCCAGGACGATCGCGCCGAGGGCGCCGAGCGCGAGGTCGTCCCACATGAACCAGAAGCGGAACTGCCCCGGGGTGCCGAAGAGGTAGAGCACCAGGTCGTCCCGGAGGGTGATCCGGCCGAAGTCCATCGCGACCGTGGTCGTCGACTTGTCGCGGACGCCGTCGAGGCTGTCCACGCCGACGCTGGCCTGGGTGATCCGCTCCTCGGTCGACAGCGGCTCGATCTCGCTGACCGAGCCGACCATGGTGGTCTTGCCCACGCCGAAACCGCCGGCCACCAGGATCTTGACCGCCCCGGGGACCAGGCTCTGGGTCATCGTGCTTGCTCCTCAGCTGTTCTCAGAGATTGCGCACGCCGTCGATGACGGCCTGGACGAGCGCCAGGTCCGGCACCTCGGCCAGTGGGACCGGTGCTCGCGTGATGATCAGCGAGGCGTCGGCGAGGTCGCCGAGCAGCACCTTGACCACGCTCACCGGCAGGTCGAGCTGGGCCGCGATCTCGGCGACCGCCAGCGGCCGCTCCCGGCACATGCCGAGGATCGCCGCCGGTTCGGGCCCCAGCCGGGTGGTGTCGACGCGCGGGTCGGCGGTGACCACCAGGGTGATCAGCGAGTAGTCGGTGCGGCCCGACTCCGTCCGCCCGCCGGTGATCGCGTAAGGGCGGACGAGATGCCCGGCCTCCCGGTCGAACCACGCCTCCTCGGGGGTCACGCAAGGTCACCCGCCCGGTCCCGGCCCGCATCGCTGCGCGGCGCGGCGGTGAGGTAGGCACCGACCTGCTTGACGAGCATGTTGATCTCGTAGGCCATCAGGCCCGCGTCGACCGCCTCGGAGGTGAGCACGGCCAGCCGGGCGCCCTGGCCCGCGGTGGTGACGAAGAGGAACAGGTGGTCCATCTCGATCACGGTCTGCCGGACGCGGCCGCCGTCGAAGCGCTGGCCGGCGCCGCGGGCGAGGCTCTGCAGCCCCGACGCGACGGCGGAGAGGTGCTCGCCGTCGGCGCGGTCCAGGTTCTTGTCCATGCCGACGAGCAGCCCGTCCTCGGACAGCACCACGGCGTGCCTGGTCTCCGGTACCCGGGAGACCAACTCGTCCAGCAGCCAGTTGAGATCGCGCTGGGTTTCGGTGTGCTGGGTCGTCATCAGGGCTGGTCCTCGCGAGCAGGGGCATGGTCGGGTGCGGTGGTGGTGGGGGTCTCGGCGGAGGCCCCGGCGGGCTCCTCGGCGGGGAACGCCTTCGGCGGTGCACTGTCGCGGGCCGTCCGGGTGCCGCGCTGGATGGCGGCCATGGTGGCGCGGGAGCGCTGCGGCGAGGGGTCGTCCTCCGGGGCGGGCCGGGCCGGCCGGGCGGCCGTGCCATCTGCCGGGGTGCCGCCGCCGGTGGCGCGCTCGGCCGCGGCGGCCTCGCGGAGCTGGTCGGCGAGGCTGGCGTTGCGCACCCGCTTCGGCAGCACCTTCGGGGTGCGCAGCTCGCCCCCGGCGGTGAGGTCCTGCGGGTCCTGCAGTTCCTGGACGTCCGGGGCGGCGGGCGGCTCGGCCACGGCCGGCCGGACGTAGGAGGTCCCGGCGGCGGGCAGTGCGGGCGGCTGCGACCGCCGGGTGGGCAGCTCGCGCGGCTCCGGGGCGGTCTCGTGGACGGCCCGTTCGGCGACCGGCGCCGGCTCGGGCGCCACGGGATCGGCGGGTTCGGCCGAAGGCGCGGACTGCGCCGGGACGGCGGGAAGGTCGGGCGCGGTCGGCGCACGGAACGGCACGGCGGAGACCACCGCGCCCGGCAGGCCGGGGATCGGCGCGCCTGCGGTGAGCCCGCCCGCGGGACGGGCGGCGGGCTGCTCGGCCACCCGGGCGCCGAACGGCAGGCCGGGGAAGCCGGTGGGCGCCGGAGCGGCCTCCAGCAGCGCGGTGGGCAGCAGGACGACCGCGCGGGTGCCGCCGTAGGGCGAGGGGCGCAGCGCGACCTGGATGTCGTGCCGGCCGGCCAGCCGGGAGACCACGAACAGGCCCAGCCGCAGGTCGTCGCCGAGCGCGGCGACGTCCAGCTCCGGAGGGTCGGCGAGGTAGGCGTTGAGCCGCTCGTACTCCTCCTCGGACATGCCGAGGCCGCGGTCCTCGACCTCGACGGCGAGGCCCTTGGGGACCTCCTGCGCCGAGACCAGCACCTGGGTGTAGGGCGGGGAGAAGGTGGTGCCGTTCTCGATGAGTTCGGCGACCAGGTGGATGACGTCGGCGACGGCCTGGCCGGCCAGCGCGGTGCGCGGCACGCCCTGGACGACCACCCGGGCGTAGTTCTCGGTCTCGGAGACCGCCGAGCGCAGCACGTTGACCATCGGCACGGCGTTGCGCCAGCGGCGGGCGGGCAGCGCGCCGCCGAGGACGACGAGGTTCTCGGCGTTGCGGCGCATCCGGGTGGCCAGGTGGTCGACCGCGAACAGCTCCTTGAGCAGCTCCGGCTCCTCGTGGCGGCGCTCCAGCTCGTCCAGCATGGTGATCTGGCGGTGGATCAGCACCTGGGTGCGGCGGGCGATGTTGAGGAAGACCTTCTTGGTGCCCTCGCGGCTCTGCGCCTGCTGGACGATGGCCGCGACCGCGGTCCGCCGGACGGCGTCGACGGCCTCGGCGACCTGCTGGATCTCGTCGCCGCCGGAGCGGCGGGCGGCGCGGCCGTCGGCCGGCTCCGGCACGCTCTCACCGGCCTCGATCTGCCGGACGACGCCGGGCAGTTCGGTCTCGGCGAGGGTGCGGGTGATCTCCCGCAGGCCGTCCACCCTGGCGGTGAGCACCTGGGCGGTGCGGCGGCCCTGGACGAGGCTCCAGGCCAGCACCGCGGCCACGACGGCGGTGCCGAGCGCGAACGCCAGGCCCTGCCCGGCGTGCAGCAGCAGGACGCCGGCGTACCCCCAGGCGACGGCGAGGCCGGCGCAGGGCACCAGCACCAGGGGGAGGAGGGAGGTACGGAGGGAGCCGGTGCGGCCGGCGCGGTGGCCGGGGCGCTGGGCCGGTATGCCTGGCATCTGATTCCTCGTGCGGGTGCAGACGGCGTGAGCCCGTGCGAGTCGACGGGTGCCGGCGGGGACGAGCGGGAAGGATATACCGCTTGTTGACTGTCCGTCATCAATTGGCTCCGCACGGCCTGGCCGCCGACGGCAGCACGGTATCAGCCCCTACTGGCCGAAGAGCAACATCAACTGACGGAATGTGGACTGTACGACGGGTGTTCGGGTCCGCCCGGCGCCGGGCGCGCCGGGCGGACGCCGGGCGCCGATCAGACCGCGAGCGCCTGCGGGGCCCAGACCGTGCTGTGCACCTTGACCAGCTCGGCGAGCTTCTCCGACCACTGCACGCCGTAGCTGCCGGCGGCCACCTGGCCGAGGCGCAGCCGCTGGACGTCGGAGGTGCCGGCCGGCGGGTAGACGTGCGTGGCGTCGCGCAGGTAGCGCTCGATCCGGAAGTCCGACTGCAGGCCGCGGGCGGCGTGGATCTCCATCGCGTTGCGCGCCGAGTCCAGGGCGTACTCGGTGTTCACCAGCTTGGAGTTCATGAGTTCCGCGTCGCACGGCCGGCCGAGGTCCAGCAGGTGGGCGGCGTGGTACGCGGCCAGCCGGGCGGTCATCAGCCGGGACTGCATCTCGCCGATCTTCAGGCTGATGTTGGGGAGTTCGGCCAGCGGCTTGCCGTAGAGCGAGCGTTCCTCGGCGAAGGCGACGGTGTCCTCGACGATCGCCCGGTGGATGCCGAGGGCGACCGCGGCGAGGTTCGGCCGGCCGTACAGGATGCTGGAGGAGTAGGCGACGTCCAGTCCGGCGCCCTCGTCGCCGAGGCGGTTGGCGGCCGGGATGCGGCAGTCCTCGAAGACCAGCTCGCCGAAGCTGAAGCCGTGCAGACCGCTCTGGCAGCCGGGGTCGCCGAGCCGGAAGCCGGGTGCGTCGCCGGGCACCAGGAAGGCGGAGAGGCCGCGGGAGCCCTTGCCGGTGCGGAACACCACGCCGTGCACGTCGCCGATGTGCGAGTTGCCGACGAACCACTTGCGGCCGTTCAGCACGTAGTCGCGGCCGCGCTTGCGGGCGGTGCCGGACATGCCGAGCACGTGGCCGCCGGACTCCGGCTCGGTGACCGCGATGGTCGGCAGCGCCCGGCCGTCCGCGAACTGCGGCAGCCACTGCCGGCGCTGCTGCTCGGAGCCGAAGTGGATGACCTTGGCCACGCCGAGCTGGGAGGCCTGGGCGATGGCGCCCATCGCGCCGCTGACCCGGGAGAGTTCCTCGATGACGACGGTCTTGGCCAGGTGGCCGAGCCCCATGCCGCCGTACACCCGGGGGATGGTGACGCCGATCCATCCTCTGCGGGCGATCTCCCGTGCGAGGTCGTGCTCGACGGTGCGCTCCGCCTCCATCCGGGCGATGTGCGGTCGTACCTCCTTCTCGGCGAACTCCCTGACTTCGGCGCGCAGTTGCTCGTGCCGCTCGTCGGTGAAGTAGTCCTGGCCCAGCATGGGCGTCCTCTCGTCGGTCGGGAGCGCCGCCGTCCCGCCTCCCGTACGGGGCGACCGGGGGTGGGGGACGGTCGGAACGGCCGCCGCGCCGTTGAGGGCCGCGCGCGGTTGGACGGGTGACCCGTCCTCGGCAAGCACTCATTGTCATATGCGTCACTGCCCACCTCCAGAGCGTGATCATGGATTGGCGTGAAACCGGTGCGACGTTTTCGGGGCAGGATTTGATCGTGCGACGGAAGGGAATGGATCTTTCCCCTCTGTTTCCGACCGTCTGACGAGACGTCGCCGATCCGGTCGGCAAGGAGTTCTGACACCATGTCCGCCATGACTGATGTGATGAGCGCTCAGAACGCCTATCCGGGCGGTGGGGGCGAGTCCGGACGGACCCGCCGGCTCCGCGACCTGGGACTCAACGACCCCAGCCCGGACGAGGCCTTCGACCGTTTCGCGCACCTCGCGGCCAGCATCACCCGCGCCCCGATCGCGATGGTCAACTTCATCAACGACGAGCGCCAGATGTTCCGCGGGCTCTACATCCCGCCAAATCCCGCGCAGACCCAGCCCGTCGAGGACGACACCTGGGCCGACCGCGGCATCGCCTTCGACCTCCCGGCCCGCGAGATGCCGCTCAGCCACGGGTTCTGCCCGCACGTGGTGGCGCAGCGCTCGCCGCTGGCGCTGGACGACATCCTGGCCTACCCCCGGTTTGCCGGTAACCCGGTCGTCGACGAGCTGGGCGTGCGCGCCTACCTCGGCGCCCCGCTGGTGGACGACACCAACACCGTCATCGGCACGGTCTGCGTGCTGGACCGCGAGCCGCGCCAGTGGGGCCGCGAGCGCCTCAAGGACATCCAGCACCTGGCCGAGGCGCTGCTCTCCGAGATCCGGCTGCGCGACAACCTGCTCGCCCAGCAGCAGGAGATGTTCGCGGCCTTCGACGGCTCGCCCTTCCCGATCATGCTCACCGACGGCCTCGACAACGCGATCCGCTACGCCAACGCCGAGCACGCGGGCATCTTCGGCGCCCCCGGCCCGTACTCCGACCTGGCCCAGGCCTACCCGCAGCTGGCCGCCGCCGGTCTGCCGCTCGCGGTCGGCGAGGCCCACCGCACCGGCCGGTCCACCGTGCTCAAGGACATCCGGGTGCAGTCCTACCTGCCGGGTGCCCGGCGCGCCGAGCAGGTGTACACCTTCACCTGCACCCCGCTGCGCAACGCCCGCACGGGCATGGTGAACGGCGTGCTGACGGTGGGCATGGACGTCACCGCGCAGTCCCGCACCGAGGAGGAGCTCGGCACCCTCGCCGCCCTGCTGGTGGACCGGCTGCAGCAGTCCGGCCGCAGCCCCGGCGAGATGCTCCCCCCGTACCCGCAGGGCCGCCCGGGCCTGTCGGGCTGACCGCCTTCCGGCCGGGGCGCGCACGGCGCCCCGGCCCGGCCGGCCGCCGGGCCAAGTCGGTGGACTGGCTCAACCTCATGACCTACGACCTGCACGGCCCCTGGGAGGCCCAGGGCCCGACCAACCACCAGGCCAACCTCTACTC
>NZ_JBEYFP010000208.1:0-9363 GCF_040634455.1 Kitasatospora sp. NPDC007106 | reverse complement strand
GGGCACGACCCGGGGCGCGGGCACCTGCGGAGGGCACCACCAGGGGCGCGGGGAACTGCGCAGTCCGGGATCGGGCATCGCGACGGTTTCGGGCCGGGCCCTGGTTTGTACGGCGAAGTTCCCCATGCCCCTGGGGTGCTGCCCCTACAGGTTCCCCCTACTTCAAGGGCACCGAGACCCAGGACGGGTCGTCGGCCGGGGAGCCGAAGGTGAGGGTGGCGAGGGGCGGGTTGTGGGTGATGTAGAGCGGGTCGACGCCGTCCACGACCAGGGCGAGGCGGTGGCCGGCCGGGACGTCGTAGGCGGTGGCCTGCATCCGGACGTCGGCGGTGAACCGCTCGCCGGGGGTGCGGCCGAGGAAGGTGTACGGCGCGTGGGCGACCAGGCGGCCGGTGCCGAGGGCGTCCACGTCGTACAGGTAGGCGACCAGGCTGCCCTGCCCGGCCGAGGGGGTCACCCCGAGGTGCAGCCGCACCGACCCGCGGACCCGCTGCGCGGAGCCGTACGCCTCGGACTGCCAGACGGCCGCGACCGGCCGGGGGAGCAGCGGCACCGAGACCGTGGGCGGCACCTTGAGGAACTGTTCGGCCAGGTTGGACAGGAAGATCACCCCGCCGTCCGCACCGGAGTCGAGGGCGGTGGAGATCGGCGTGGTCCAGCCGGTGCGGGCGGGGCCGGCGGAGAGCGGGCCGGTGCCGAGCCAGTCGCGGCCGCCGAGGTTCAGCGTCCTGGTGGAGCCGGTGACGGACCGCCAGTCGGGGTAGTCCTCGTAGCCGTCCTGGAGTTGGGGCCTGATGTGGACGGGCGGCTGCCGGTCGATGCCGTTGTCGACGCCCTTGAGGTGGTGGTCGAGCCAGGCCCGGGTGTCCGTCCAGACGTCGTTGGGCAGGCCGGCCAGGCCGGTGGCCTCGGCGGTGGCGTGGTCGCCGGGCCGCAGTTCGAGGCGCTTGGGCCCGGTGAGCCGCTCGTAGAAGTCGGTGAGCTGGTTCGGCGGGAAGATCGAGTCGCCCCAGGCGTTGGCGAGCATCACGGCGGTGCCGTTGCCGTTGAGCCGGTCGACGTAGGTGGCGGCGGAGCGCTGCGCGGCCCAGGCGCGGATCGCCGGCTCGTTCTCCCAGTCGCTGCCGAAGTAGCGGGTGAGGGTGGTCCGCAGTTCGTCGCCCGGGCGGCCGGTGAGGTACCCGGCGACGGCGAGCAGCCCGGCGGACTGCAGGTGCTGGGTCTCGTCGCTGAACAGCGAGTCGGCGAGGTCGGCCCAGCCGCTGAGGGCGGCGACGGTGCGGATCCGGGGGTCGAAGGCGGCACCGAGCAGGCTGATCCCGGCGCCGTAGGAGATGCCGGCCGTGCCGATCCGCTGCGGGTCGGCGGTGGTGTGGGCGAGCGCCCAGTCGACGACCCGGGAGACGTCGGCGACGTCGGGCGGCCCGGCCACCTCGATCTCGCCGCCGGAGCCCCAGAAGCCGCGCGGGGTGTAGGAGACGACGACGTACCCCTGGGCGGCGAAGGCGCGCGCCTGGGCGAGGTACTCGAGGTCGTTGAGGCTCCAACTGGACGGCAGGACGAGCAGCGGGTGGTGGTCGGCGCCGTCGCCGGGCTCGTAGACGTTGCCCTTGAGGACGACGCCGCCCTCGCCGGGGATGTCGGTGAAGCGGAGCACCGGTGAGGCGCTCGCTGCGGCGAGGGCGGGGGAGGCGAGCGGCGCGAGGCCGATCGGGGCGGCGGTCAGCAGGGCGGTGGCCAGCGCGAGGGCGGCGGCTCTCCGGCGTGCGCGTGCAGGCAGTGCAGGCATGGGGGCACTCCAAGGGACCGGTCTGCGGGGTGGGGGTGGGGGTACAGGACCGAGCTGGTTCACCGGACGGTAGCTTGTTGGACGTGATGTCAGTAACGGGTCGGACGGTATCGGAGCGATAACGAAACTACTGACGGGTAGTGGCCTGAGGCGCTGTTGTCCTGTCCACCGCACCTGTGGCAGAACGGATAGCTGACGCTGCCTCAGGAGGCCCGCATGAGAGCTCTGGCCCGAATCGCCCCGCCGATCGCCCTCGCCGGCTGCCTGGTCCTCGGCGCCGTCGCCCCCGCCGGGGCGGCCCCCGCGCAGGCCCCGCCGAAGGCGCCGGAGGCCGTCGGCCGGGGCGGCGCCGTCGCCAGCGTCGACGCCGACGCCACCGCCGCCGGCATCGAGGTGCTGCGCCGCGGCGGCAACGCGGTGGACGCCGCGGTCGCCACCGCCGCCGCCCTCGGCGTGACCGAGCCCTACTCGGCCGGCATCGGCGGCGGCGGCTACTTCGTCGTCTACGACGCCCGCACCGGCCGGGTCTCCACCCTGGACGGCCGGGAGACCGCCTCCCGCACCGCCGACACCTCGCTCTTCCTGGACGCCGACGGCAAACCGCTGCCGTTCGCCGACGCCGTCACCAGCGGCCTGTCGGTCGGCGTCCCCGGCACCGCCGCCACCTGGGAGAAGGCCCTGAAGCTGTGGGGCACCCGCCCGCTCGCCGAGGTGCTGCGCCCGGCCGAGCGGATCGCCGACCGCGGCTTCACCGTCGACCAGACCTTCCGCGACCAGACCGCCGCCAACGAGGCCCGGTTCCGCGACTTCCCGGCCACCCGGGCGCTCTTCCTGCCCGGCGGCGCGCTCCCGGTGGTCGGCTCGACGCTCCGCAACCCCGACCTCGCCGCCACCTACCGCCAGCTCGGCCGGGACGGCACCGCGGCGCTCTACCGCGGCCCGATCGGCGCCGACGTGGTGAACACGCTGCAGCACCCGCCGGTCGACCCGGCCTCCGGCCGCACCGCCCGCCCCGGCAAGGTCGACCGCACCGACCTCGCCGCCTACCGGGTGCTGGAGCAGAAGCCGACCAGGGTGGCCTACCGCGGCACCGAGGTGTACTCCATCGCCCCGTCCTCCAGCGGCGGCACCACCGTCGGCGAGGCGCTCGGCATCCTGTCCCACTCGGACCTGGCCCACCTGGACGCCACCCAGTACTACCACCGCTTCCTGGAGGCGTCCCGGATCGCCTTCGCCGACCGCAACCGCTGGGTCGGCGACCCCGCCGCGCAGCCCGTCCCCACCGACCGGCTGCTCTCGCCGGCCTTCGCCGCCGCCCGGGCCTGCCTGCTCGACCCGGGCCGGGCGCTGACCAGCCCGCTCGCCCCCGGCGACCCGTACCACCCGGCCGCCTGCGGCTCCGCGGGACCCGCCGCCACCGAGGCGTACGAGGGCCCGAGCACCACCCACCTGACCGTCGCCGACCGGTGGGGCAACGTCGTCTCCTACACCCTCACCATCGAGCAGACCGGCGGCAGCGGGATCACCGTGCCCGGCCGGGGCTTCCTGCTCAACAACGAGCTGACCGACTTCTCCTTCACCCCGGTCGCCCCGGGCGTGCCCGACCCCAACCTGCCCGGGCCCGGCAAGCGGCCGCGCTCCTCGATCTCGCCGACGATCGTGCTGCGCGACGGGCGGCCGCTGTTCGCCGCGGGTTCGCCCGGCGGGGCCACCATCATCACGACCGTGCTGCAGGTGCTGCTCGGCCGGATCGACCGCGGGCTGACCCTGGAACAGGCGATCGCCGCCCCGCGGGCCAGCCAGCGCAACGCCGCCACCACCGCCGCCGAGGCGGGCTTCCTGGCCCTGCCGGAGCGGGCCGGCCTGGAGGCGCTCGGCCAGGTGCTGGCGGCCTCCCCGGAGATCGGCGCCGCGACCGGCGTGGAGCGGTTGCCGGACGGCCGCTGGCGGGCGGCCGCGGAGCCGGTGCGCCGCGGCGGCGGCTCGGCGGCGGTGGTGCGGCCCGCCCGCTGACGGCCCGGGGTTGTCGGCGCCGGGCGGTATGTTCGGGGTGGGCGTCCGTCGGGCGCCCGCCCCGTTCGCGCGCGCCGCCCGAACGGCCGTACGCACCGTGTCGACATCGAGCCCGTACCACCGGGGAGGCCGCCCGCCGTGACCGTCCGCATCGCCACCTGGAACATCAACTCCGTCACCGCACGGCTGCCCAAGCTCCTGGAGTGGCTGGAGAGCGCCGCCCCCGACGTGCTCTGCCTGCAGGAGCTCAAGTGCGCCGCGGACGCCTTCCCCCACGAGGAGGTCCGGGCGCTCGGCTACGAGACCGCCGCGCACGGCAGCGGCCGCTGGAACGGCGTCGCGGTGCTGTCCAAGCTGGGCCTGGAGGACGTCGTCCGCGGTCTGCCCGAGCAGCCCGGCTACCAGGCGGACGACGCGCTGCTGCCCGAGGTCGAGCCGCGCGCGATCGGCGCCACCTGCGGCCCCGTCCGGGTCTGGTCGGTGTACGTGCCGAACGGCCGCGAGGTCGACCACGCGCACTACCGCTACAAGCTGGCCTGGCTGGAGACGCTGCGGCAGTCCGTCCTGGAGGACGCGGCCGGCGAGCGCCCGTTCGCGGTGCTCGGCGACTTCAACATCGCCCCGAGCGACGAGGACGTCTTCGACCCGGCGGCCTTCGCCGGCCTGACCCACGTCACCGAGCCCGAGCGGGCCGCGCTCGCCGCCCTCCACGAGGCCGGCCTGCAGGACGTCGTGCCCCGCCCGCTCAAGTACGACCGCCCGTACACCTACTGGGACTACCGCCAGCTCGCCTTCCCGAAGAACCGCGGCATGCGGATCGACCTGACGCTGGCGAACAAGGCCTTCGCCGACGCCGTCACCGACAGCTACGTCGACCGCGAGGCCCGCAAGGGCAAGGGCACCTCGGACCACGCCCCGGTGGTCGTCGACCTGGAGGTCTGAGGCGGCGGTCCACCCGCGGTGACGGTGCGGACCCGAACGGTCGCGTGCGGTGGCCGCGCGGGGCGGTGCTGCCTAGCGTCGGGCATGACCGGGTGCAGCCGACCGACCACGGGGCGACCCCGCCCCCGGCCGCATCCGAGAACCTGGAGGTCCGGCATGCGCATCCCGCGTACCGCCGCCGCCGTCCTCGGCACGACCGCCCTGCTCGCCCTCGCCGCGCCGACCGCGCACGCCACGCCCGCCGTGCCCGCGAAGGGGCCCGAACCGGCCAAGGTCACTCCGGCGCAGGCCGCCCCCGGCGAGAAGGTCACCGTCAACGTGGTCTGCCCGGGCAGCACGACGAAGACCATCACCGCCAGCTCGAAGGCGTTCACCGGCGGCACCGTCACGCTGACCGCGGGCCCGAACGGCACCTACACCGGCAGCATCGCGCTGCTCTCGGCGACCGAGCTCACCCTCACCGAGCAGGTCACCGAGAAGCCCGCCTCCTGGGGCGTCGACGGCAAGTGCCCCAACGGCGACGCGTTCACCGGCACCGTCGGCGTGCTGGCCCCGCTGACCCCGGCCGGCCACGGCACCGCGGCGCCCGAGCCGCACGGCAGCGTGGCCACCGGCGTCGGCGGCTCGGTCACCGGGACGAGTCCCCGGGAGCTGGCCACCGGCGGGGCGCTGGTCGCCGCCGGCCTCGGCGGCTTCTGGCTGCTGCGGCGCCGCGCCCAGCAGTCCTGATGCCGGCCTGTGCCCGCCCGCCCGGCGCCCCGTCCGATCAGGCCGGGGCGCCGAGTCGCGCCGCGTCGGCTCCGTCGGCGGCCTGCGGCTCCGTCCGGGCCTCCTCGGCCCGCAGCGCACCGCGCGCCAGCAGGTACTGCGCGGCGATGTAGGTCGCCATCACCAGCACGTTGTGGCCGGGCAGCAGCTTCCAGCCGGCCAGCCGGACGGCGATCAGGCTGTCCGACAGCAGGAAGAGGCCGCCGCCGATCCCGGTCGCGAGCCCCAGCCCGGCCGAGGAGACCGCGGTGGACGCCAGCAGCAGGCTGTACACCGCCACCGGGATCTGCAGCCCGCCGAGGTCCGGCCAGAGCTGGGAGATCATCGCCGCCCAGGCCGCCGCGTAGCCCGCGGCCACCAGCAGGGTCCGCCGCCGGTCCGTGAACGCGCCCTGCCCGGCGAACATCGTCACGTACGCGACGTGCGCCGCCGCGAAGGAGCCCATCCCGGCCAGGAAGGCGGTGTCCCCGCCCAGCTGCAGCAGCACGTCGCCCGCGCCGCTCGCCAGCAGGGCCGGCGCCAGCAGCTTGGGTGCCCGCTCCGCGGAGGCCAGGCTGTGCGCGGCCAGCAGCGGCATCAGGGCCGGCTTGGTGGCGTTCTGCAGCACGGTCGCGCCGGTGGCGATCGCCCCCAGGTGGGCCGCCGAGGTGGCGGCGAAGGCGGTGACGAGGCCGCGCGCGGCGCGCAGTCGTGCGGAGACGGTCATGCGGGGGTGCCCTCCGGGCTCTCGGCCGGTCGAAGACGATCAGGATGCCACGACGGTGAGCAGCACGAAGGCGGGTATCGACCACCGCACGACGTCGGGCAGGTTCGGCATGCGAGGACCTTAGGGGACGCCGGGCAGCGGCGGAAGGGGAGGTTACCCGCCCGTAGCGACGGTTGCCCGACCGGCCGGCGGAGGCGTGCCGTCCGGCCCCGGGCACCGTCTAGGCTGGGCTCCGACATGGAGCAGCACGAGTACGCGACCGGCGCCCGCGGGGCGGCCGGCGGCGTGGCGGACGGGCGCATGGGCGGGGCGGGGCAGCTCACGGCCCACGCGCTCACCGGCGCGTACCCGCAGGCCGAGCTGCTGGCCCGGCGCTTCGCCGACGCCGACGAGGCGGACGCGCACCGGCTGTTCACCGCCGTCTTCGGGCTCTACCCGGCCCGGCACCTCGGCGGCCGTCCCGCCGACCCGCACGGCCAGGCCGCCCGCACCAGCTGGTGGCACGGACCGACGGTCCACCGGGCCGCCTCGGCCGCCCGGCCCCGCGGCCTGCGCCGCGCCCGCCCCGACACACCGCCCGGACGCGTCCCGGCCCCCGCCGCCCCCGGCCGGCACCGTCGGCCCGACCGCACCCGGGCCGCCGCGCAGGGCGCCGCCGCGGGCGAGCGCCGCACCGCGGCCCGGCTGCTGCTCGCCCACCCGCTGGTCACCCCGGACGGCCCGCACGGCGCGGGCTTCCCGCTGATCCTCCGTCACGCCGACTGGCTGACGGAGCGGTTCGGCGAACTCCTCGGCTATCCCCTCACCGTCGGCCCCGCCCACGCCCGGCTGCACAAGGCCCCGCTGGCCGACCGCGCCGTGCCCGGCTTCGGGCCCGACGGGTACGCCGCCCTCGTCCTCGCCCTCGGCGCGATCGCCGACCGGCGGGTGCCCGACCTCGAACGGCCCGAGGTGCCCGCGCTGCTGACGGACTGGCAGGTCGCCACCGCCGGACCCGACGGCGGCCTCGCGCTCGACCGGGAACTCGCCCGCGCCCTGCTCGCCGCTCCGGCCCCGCCCGCGGCCGCGCCCGCCGGCATCCCGGCGCTGGCCGTCCGCCGGCTGCTCGCCGAGAACCCGGTCGTCCTCACCGACGAACTCGCCGCCCCGGAACGCGCCTGGCTGCTCGGCCGGCTGACCGCCGAGGCCGAGCTGTTCGCCGACTTCCTCGGGCTGGAGGCGGAGATACGCGCCGAGGGCATGGCCCTGCTCGACCCCGCCGACGAACTCTCCGACCTCGCCGACGGGCCGCTCGCCCGCACCGCACTGCTGGTCGCCGAACGCCTGGTGGAGGAGCTCCGCCCGCTGCCCGAGGAGGCCGCCCCGCCCGCCGTCCTCGTCCCCGACGCGCTGATAGACGGCACCCTCGGCGACGTCACCGACGACTACGGGCTGCCCGAACAGCCCGAGTGCGACTACCTCGCCGACCGCACGGCCCTGCGCCGCGACGTGCTCGGCCTGCTGCACCGGATGCAGCTGATCGCCCCGGCCGGCCGCAACTGGGTGCTCCGCGCCCCCGCCGCCCGCTACGCCCCGCAGGCCGAACTCCACCCCGCCCCCGGCGGCGGCCGCCACTCCCGCAACGACTGACGCCCGGCCCGGGGCGGCGGGGCGGGCTCCTCACTCCACGGCGCGGACGTGTTCGGCGACCTCGCGGAACTCCTGGACGGTGGCGTCGTACTCCACCCGCTGGCCGTCGGCCAGCACGTGCTCGGGGGCGTCGACGATGGAGTCGTAGTAGACGGTCAGCTCCGGCCCGCCGTCGTCGGGCTTGATGTAGCCGTAGCCGTGGCCGGGGTAGTACGTCCTGACAGTGCCGGTGGCCATGGGACCACCCCCTCGCTCAGGGGTCTGTGCCGATGACGGCAGTATCGGCCGCCGGCCCGCCCGGCACCACTCGATCGGCTCAGCGGGCCGCCTGCACCGCCTCGGTGCGCTGGTGGTGCCGGACGGTCTCCGCGGTGGCGGCCACGCCGAGGGTGCCGAGCGCGACCGACGCGGCGACGGCCGCGCAGGCCAGCCACCGCCGGTGGCGGCGGGGGAGCGGGAAGCGGGTGTCCCGCGGGGGAACCGGGGCGGATGGTGCGATCATGCTCCGGAGCGTGGCAGACCGGTGTGAAAGGCCGGCCACAACCGGGTGAAGTCCCGGCGGAAGATCGACGTCGAGTCCGTCGTCGCAGGTCAGGGCCGGTCCGTGCGGGAGCCGCGGTCGGCTGCCCGCATCCGTCCGGCGTACTACCGTGGAGCCGTGACCCCCGGAACGTCCGACGGAGGGGGCCGCGGGATCGTCAAGCCGCTGCCCCCGGAGTGGTTCCTGCCGCACGACGGCAACGCCGAGATGCGCTGGGGCGCGCCCACCGGCCCCGGCCCGCACACCCCGAACGAGCGGTTCTTCGTCCGCAACCACACCCGCACCCCGCGGATCGACCCGGACACCTGGCGGCTGCGGGTGCACGGCAGCGGTCTGCGCGGCCCCGGCGCGGCCTTCTCCCTCGCCGACCTGCACGCCCTGCCCGCGACCACGCTGGACGCGGTGCTCGAGTGCGCCGGCAACGGCCGCCGGTTCTGGGCCGAGCAGCAGGGCACCCCCGCCCCGGGCACCGCCTGGGGGCTGGGCGGCGTCGGCATGGCGGCCTGGCACGGCGTCCCGCTCGGCGTGCTGCTGGAACGGGCGGGCCTCGGCCCGGCGGCGGTGGACGTGCTGGCGGTGGGCCTCGACCCCGAGTACCGGGTGGGCGGCCGCAACCTCGGCCGGGTGCGCCGCCCGCTGCCGGTCGCCAAGGCCCTGGAGGACGTGCTCGTCGCGTACGGGATGAACGGGGAACCGCTGCCGCCCGACCACGGGGCGCCCGCCCGGCTGGTCGTGCCGGGCTGGGTGGGGGTGGCCTCGGTCAAGTGGCTCGGGTCCCTGGAGGTCTCGGACCGGCCGCTGGAGTCGCCGTGGAGCACCGAGTTCTACCGGTTGTTCGGCCCCGGGCAGCCGGCGGACGGCGGTCCGGCGCTCACCCGGCAGACCGTCAAGAGCGCCTTCGAGCTGGCGCCCGGGGCGGTGCTGGCCGCCGGCCGCACCCACCGGCTGCGCGGCCGCTCCTGGTCGGGGGCGGCC
>NZ_JBEYFP010000207.1:0-9439 GCF_040634455.1 Kitasatospora sp. NPDC007106 | reverse complement strand
GCGTGCGGGTGCTCCGGGCCGCCCGCGGCGCGGCCCCCGTGGGCGTGACCGTCGGACGCGTGATCTGCCTCGGGGTGACCTGGCCGCCGGCTCGGCTTCCTGCTGGGCGGCCGCGGCCCGGACACCAGCCTCGCCAACCTCACCGAGCTGCTCCCCCAGTGGCTGGCCGCCGCCCGGGCGCACGGCTACCGGCTGCCGCCGGCGCACGTGCCCGCCCTGCTGGACACCGCCCGCGCCCGCAGCGAGCTGCGCCCCGACGTGGTGGCCCTGGCCGGCCCGCTCGGCCGCTGGCTGGCCGGGCAGAACCCGGACTGGCGCTTCGTCGGCCGCACCGCGGCCGCGACCGGAGCGGCAGGCGCCGCCGACGCTCAGCACGATCCGGCGGCCGGCGAGCAGATCTGGCAGGAGGGCCTGTTCGCCGAGCGGGTCACCCACCTGACCAGGCTGCGCCGCCGCGACCCGGCGGCCGGCCTCGCCCTGCTGCGCTCCACCTGGGGCACCGAGCGGGCCGAGGACCGCCTGCTCTTCCTCGACGCCCTGCAGGAGGGGCTGTCCACGGCGGACGAGGAGTTCCTGGAGGCCGCCCTCGGCGACCGCAGCAAGAACGTCCGCACCACCGCCGCGGAGCTGCTCTCCACCCTGCCCGGCTCGGCCCTCGCCGCCCGGATGGCCGAGCGCGCCCGCGTCTGCGTGCACCCGCTCGACGGCCTGCTCGCCGTCGCCCCGCCCGCCGAGTGCGACGCGGCGATGCAGCGCGACGGCATACCGCTCAAGTCGCCCACCGGGCGCGGGCAGCGCTCCTGGTGGCTCGGCGAGATCGTGGCCGCCGCCCCGCTCGCGCTGTGGACGGACGCCACCGGCCTGACCCCGCAGCAGGTGCTGCGGCTGCCCGCACGGGAGGGCGGCGAGGCCGACGGCACCGACTGGTCGGCGGACCTGCGGGAGGCCTGGGCACGGGCCGCCGTCCGGCAGCACGACGAGGCCTGGGCCCGCGCCCTGCTCGGCCCGCCGCCCCGGCCGGGCGGCGCCGAGCGGACGGCGGGCGCCCCGGCGAAGCTGCTGGCCGTCCTGCCGACGGTGGAGCGGGCGGCCTGGACGGCGGCGTTCATCCGGGCCCACGGGCTCGGCGACGCCTTCCAGCTGCTCGGGGCCTGTGCCACCCCGTGGACGCCGCCGCTCTCCACCGCGGTCGTCGCCGCGCTGGAGCGGGCGGCCGGCTCCGGGGCCTACCCGTGGAGCCACAGCGGGGTGCTCGGCATGACGGAGCGGGCGCTCGCCCCGGAGGCCGCCCCCGCGGTGGAGGCGCTCGCCGCCGACGCCGCGCCCGACACCGCCTGGGCCGACACCTTCACCCGTCTCGCGGAGACGCTCCGGCTGCGGGCGGCCATGTTCGCCGAACTCGCGCCCTGAGGGGCCGCGTACGGCGGGCCGGTGGTCAGCCCGCGCGGCGGAGGTTCGCCTCGACCCAGTCGACCACCGACCCGGTCGTGGTGCCGGGGGTGAAGACGTCGGCGATGCCGAGCTCCTTGAGCCGGGCGATGTCCTCCTCGGGGACGATCCCGCCGCAGAAGACCGTGATGTCCTCGGCCTCGCGTTCGCGCAGCAGCTCCATCACGCGTGCGCAGAGGGTCAGGTGGGCGCCGGAGAGGATGGACAGCCCGATGCCGTCGGCGTCCTCCTGGATCGCCGTGTCGACGATCTGCTCGGGGGTCTGGTGCAGGCCGGTGTAGATGACCTCCATACCGGCGTCGCGCAGCGCGCGTGCGATCACCTTCGCGCCCCGGTCGTGGCCGTCCAGCCCCGGTTTGGCGACCACCACGCGGATCGGCCCCGACACACCCATCGCTGCCTCCTGGACCTCGTCGTCCGCGGCCCGGCCGCCCCGCCCGGACGCGGGCGCGGTGTCCACGGCCTCCGGCGGGCCTGCTGGCAGCGTAACGCGGAGTGCACCCGTCGGCGGTTTTCGGTTGCGGACGGGCGGGGAAAATCACAGGGCTGCCCGTCAGCCACCCCTGGTACCAGCTCTTCCGTCTCCCCTGCGTCGGCCGCCGCAGGGGCCCCGCGCCGTCCTGCCGGGGAGAGCCGCATGACGATCCCGTTCCAGCGGACGGCCGCCACCGTCCGCGGCGCGGGCGCGGAAGCCGCCGCGCTCGCGCACCACTTGGTCCGCTACCCCACCGGAATCCCGCCGGAGCGACGGCCCCGTCCGTGCCCGGACCGCCCGGCGCCGCCCGCCGCGCCGCCCCGGCACGACCCCGTGCTGCTGCTGCACGGGTTCGTCGACAACCGGGCCGTGTTCGGGCCGCTCCGCCGCGATCTGCACCGGCACGGCTGGACGCACCTGCACGCCCTCAACTACTCGCCGCTGACCCGCGACGTGCGGGCCGCCGCCGTGCTGCTCGCCCGGCACGTCGAGTGGGCGGCACAGGCGCACGGGGGCCGCCCCGTCGCCCTGGTCGGGCACAGCCTGGGCGGCCTGATCGCCCGTTACTACGTGCAGCGTCTCGGCGGCCACGAACTCGTCCCCGAGGTGGTCACCCTGGCCACCCCGCACGAGGGGACGACGGCGGCCCTGCTGCCCAACCCCTTCCCGATCACCCGTCAGCTTCGGCCGGGCAGCGACCTGCTGGCCGAACTGCGGCTGCCGGCGCCGGGCTGCACCAGCCGCTTCACGGCCGTCCGCGGCGGACTGGACGAGGTGGTGCTGCCCCGCCGCGGCGCCCGGCTGGACCATCCCGACCTGGACGCCGCCAACGTGGCCGTGCCCGGCGCGGGCCACGTCGGACTGCCGGCCCACCCGCGGGCGGTCGCCGTCGTCCGGCTCGCCCTGGAGGCGTGGGCCGCAGGGCCCCTGACGGAGCGCCACGCGTGCTGAGATGCGCACTTCGTCCGGGATCGTGATCAAGGTCTACAGTCTCGACTGTTTTCTCCCGGTCACTCCCGATTCCGAGGAGGCGGCGCGATGACGGTCAGACGCTCCCCCGTCCGCATCCCGATCCGTATCCCGATCCACCGGCAGCTCCCCGGCCCGGCCGGCGGCGCCGAGCGGCCCCGCGGCCAGCACCGCGGCCCGCGGGCGAGCACCACCCGGCGGGCGATGCTCACCGTCGCCCTGCCGTCGGCGGCCACCCTCGGGGTCTTCGGGGTCGCGGCCGCGACCGTGCACGCGGACCGCACCCGGCTGCCCGGCCCGGCGCCGTCCGGCCCCTCGTTCCCCTCCCGTGGCCCCGCCGGCGAGCGGCCCGGCCCCGACCGGGCCGACCGGGAGCTGGCCCGGGCGGCGCTCGCCGCCCGCGGCCGTCCCCGACCGCAGCGGCCGGAGCAGCCCGGGGAAGCCGGGAGCACGGACACCGCGCCGCGGCCGCTGTACGTGCTGCCGGTCGAGCGGACGGGGCTGAGCGCGGGCTTCGGCCAGGCCGGTCCGCACTGGGCGGCCCGGCACACCGGCATCGACTTCCCGGTGCCGGCCGGCACGCCCGTCCGCGCCGCGACCGACGGCACGGTGACCACCGGTTGGAGCGCCGCCTACGGGTACCTGGCGGTCGTCACCGCCGCGGACGGCACCGAGACCTGGTACGGGCACCTGCGCGGGTACCGGCTGCCCGGAGGGCCCGTCCGGGCCGGCGACGTCGTGGGATGGGCGGGGTCGACCGGGAACGCCACCGGGCCGCACCTCCACTTCGAGGTGCGGCCCGGTGGCCGGGCCCCGGTCGACCCGGTGCCGTGGCTGCTGGCCCACGGGGTCGACCCGCGCTGAGCGCCCCGGGCGAGGGCCCCGGGCGGGCGGCGCGGGCCGGCCCGACGGGTTCGACGACTCAGAGCTTCTCGACCGGCGCGTAGCGCAGCAGCAGCTGCTTGCGGCCGGTGGTGCCGAAGTCGATCGTCGCCTGCGCCTTGTCGCCGACGCCCTGGGTGGCGACGACGGTGCCGAGGCCGAAGGAGTCGTGGCTGACCCGGTCGCCGACGGCCAGCGCGACCACCTCGCGCTCGGTCACCTTCCGCGCGGACTTCGCCCAGCCCGGCTGCGGCGTCGTCGTCGTCGAACGGGCCGAACCGCCGGAGGAGCCGTACGAGCGGGACCCCCCGGAGGACGAGGGCGAGAAGCCGCGGGCCGGGGGCACGGCCGCCGCGCCGGTGCGCTTCCAGTCGACGAGGGTGTCCGGGATCTCCTCCAGGAAGCGGGAGGCCGGGTTGTACGCGGGCTGGCCCCAGGCGCTGCGGAGCACCGAGCGGGTCAGGTACAGCCGCTGGCGGGCGCGGGTCAGGCCGACGTAGGCGAGCCGGCGCTCCTCCTCCAGCTCCTTGACCTGGTTGAGGGCCCGCATGTGCGGGAAGATCCCGTCCTCCATGCCGGTGAGGAAGACCACCGGGAACTCCAGGCCCTTGGCGGTGTGCAGGGTCATCATCGTGATGACGCCCTGGCCCTCCTCGTCGTCCGGGATCTGGTCGGAGTCGGCGACCAGCGCGACGCGCTCCAGGAAGTCGGCGAGCGAGCCGACCGGCGGGGCGCCCTCGGCGTCCTCGCCCTCGGGGCGCTCGCCCGGGTCCTGCTCGTACTCCAGGGCGACGGAGGCGAGCTCCTGGAGGTTCTCGATCCGGGTCTCGTCCTGCGGGTCGGTGGAGGCCTGCAGCTCGGCGAGGTAGCCGGACTCCTCCAGCACGGCCTCCAGCACGGCGGCGGGGCCGGCGCCGGACTCCACGACCTGCCGCAGGCCGGCCATCATCGCGTTGAACTTCTTCACCGCGTTGGCCGAGCGCGCGGCCATCCCGTACGCCTCGTCGACCCGCTGCAGCGCCTGGGCGAAGCTGATCCGCTCGCGGGCGGCGAGGGCGTCGACCATCGCCTCGGCGCGCTCGCCGATGCCGCGCTTGGGCACGTTGAGGATCCGCCGCAGCGGGACGGTGTCCTCCGGGTTGGACAGGACGCGCAGGTAGGCCAGGATGTCCCGGACCTCCTTGCGCTCGTAGAAGCGGACGCCGCCGACGACCTTGTACGGCAGGCCGACCCGGATGAAGACCTCTTCGAAGACGCGGGACTGCGCGTTGGTGCGGTAGAAGATCGCGACGTCGCCGGGCCGGGCCTCGTCCTCGTCGGTGAGCCGGTCGATCTCGTCGGCGATGAACTGGGCCTCGCCGTGCTCGTCGTCGGCGACGTAGCCCACCACCCGCTCGCCCTGGTCGCCGGCCGTCCAGAGGTTCTTCTTGCGCCGGTTGGTGTTGCGCTCGATGACTGCGTTGGCGGCGGTGAGGATGGTCTGCGTGGAGCGGTAGTTCTGCTCCAGCAGGATCGTCGTGGCGTCGGGGTAGTCCTCCTCGAACTGGAGGATGTTGCGGATCGTGGCGCCGCGGAAGGCGTAGATCGACTGGTCGGCGTCGCCGACCACGCAGAGCTCGGCCGGGGAGATCTGGGCGAGCCGGGCCGCGGTCGGGTTGACGAAGTCGCCGTCCGCGGTGAGCTTCGGCGCGTCGGAGAGGGCGCCGCCGGAGAGCTCGCGCACCAGCGTGTACTGGGCGTGGTTGGTGTCCTGGTACTCGTCGACCAGGATGTGCCTGAAGCGCCGGCGGTAGTGCTCGGCGACGTCGGGGAAGGCCTGCAACAGGTTGACCGTGGTCATGATGATGTCGTCGAAGTCCAGCGCGTTCGCCTCGCGCAGGCGCCGCTGGTAGAGGGTGTACGCCTCGGCCAGCTTCTTCTCCATCGGGTTGGCGGCCCGGTCGGCGTAGGTCTCCTCGTCGATCAGCTCGTTCTTGAGGTTGCTGACCTTGGCGGTGAAGGACTTCGGCGGGAACTGCTTCGGGTCCAGGTCGAGGTCCCGGCAGACCAGGGACATCAGGCGCTGCGAGTCGGCCGAGTCGTAGATCGAGAACGACGAGGTGAAGCCGAGCAGCTTCGACTCGCGGCGCAGGATGCGCACGCAGGCGCTGTGGAAGGTGGAGACCCACATCGCCCGGGCGCGCGGGCCGACCAGCTGCTCGACGCGCTCGCGCATCTCGCCGGCGGCCTTGTTGGTGAAGGTGATCGCCAGGATCTCGCCGGGCTGGGCGCCGCGGGCGGCCAGCAGGTATGCGATCCGGTGGGTGAGCACCCGGGTCTTGCCGGAGCCGGCGCCGGCGACGATCAGCAGCGGGGAGCCGTGGTGCAGGACGGCCTCGCGCTGCGGGTCGTTCATGCCGGCGAGCAGCTGCTCCGGGTCGATCACGGGGCGGGCATGGCCGTTGCGGTAGTACGCGTCGCGCTCGTCCTGGGCGGCGAGGTCGGTCTCGAACAGGCCGTCGGGGATGGCCTCCTCGTACGGCGGCTCCTCGTCCAGCGGCGGCTCGTCGTGGGCGGGGCTCGACCCGAGCGAGGGACTCTCGAAGCCGGGGAGCGGGAGGTCGTCAAAGAGGCTAGTCATGGCATTCCGAGTGTATGACCCGCCGCCGACACTCCGGCCCGGGTCGCCGGATCCGCCCCGGTGAGGGGGCGGCCGCTACGGCGCGTCCGGGTAGACGAAGGCCACGAAGCCGCCGTACGCCGCCGAGACGGCGGCGGCCGAGCCGAGCAGGAGCATCAGCGACGCGCGGCTGCGGATCCGGGCGAGCCCGGTGGCGACGGGCAGCAGCAGGGCGAAGGCGGGCAGCAGGAAGCGGGCCCTCGAGTTGAAGTAGGCGGCGTCGCCGAGCGCCAGGGTGAGCATCGCCGCGCTGTAGAGCAGCAACGGGAGCGGCTGGCGCTGGATGACGGACATGCCGAACAGGACGACCGCGCCGATCAGCACGGCCGCGACGACCACCTGGGTCAGCCAGACCTGGTCGGCGTCGGTGAGCAGGTCGCGGAAGGAGTACAGGGTGCTGCGGCCGAGGTCGAAGTGCGAGCGCCAGGCGTCCTGGACCCGGAAGTAGCCGTCCCAGCGGCCCTTCACGGCGCCGACCCAGGCGAGGAAGCCGAGGAAGCCGAGCGGGGCGAGCAGCATGCCGAGCGCGGTGCGCAGCGTGCCGCGCCCCCGCAGGACCTCCCAGAGCGCGGCCGCTCCCACCGCCGCGGCGAGCGCGACCCCGGTGGGCCGGGTCAGCCCCGCGAGCAGGCAGAGCGTTCCGCCCCAGACCCAGCGGCGGGTGATCACGGCGTACAGCGACCAGGCGGCGAACGCCGTGAACAGCGGCTCGGAGTAGGCGGAGCTCTCCACGACGGCGTAGGGGGTGATCCCCCAGAGCACGGCGGCGATGACGCCGACCCGCTGTCCGTGGAGCCGGGCGGCGACCGCGTAGACGCCCCAGGCGGCGCCCAGCGAAGCCGTCCAGGCCACGAGCAGCGCCGCCTGGTGCGCCGGCAGCGGCAGCACGGTGTGCACCAGCCGCACCAGCGCGGGGTAGGCGGGGAAGAACGCGTACGGCTCGTAGGGGCCGTACGGGCCGGGCACCGGGGTGGTGCCCGCATAGCCGTGCAGCGCGATCTCGCGGTACCAGTACGCGTCCCACAGGGTGCTGAGCCGGCCGAGGCCGGGGGTGCCCCGGTGGGAGCCCCAGAGCACGAGCACCAGGACGCCGAGGGCCCGCACGGCGGCGTAGCCGATCAGCGCGGGGGCGGCCGCTCGCAGCAGGCCGGCCGGCCGCGAGGACCACCCCGCGGGTGCCGGGCGGGAGACGCGGACGGCTGTTTCCGCGGACAAGAGCACCCCATCGTCGGAGGCGACGCCGGTGCCGGCGGTCGGCGTCTCCGCTCGGCGCCGGAACCGCAGCGGATTGCGCGACACCTCATGATGACAGCCCGATTGGCCCCCGGATGCAAACGCAACGTCAACCCACGATGACGATCAGCTCGTTGTCCGCTCGAACAGAGCGACGGTGAGCCCACGAACGTGCATCACCTCGGTCTGCCGGTAGGACGCGCGGAGCGCCTCGGATTCCGCGGCCGGGAACCGCTTCAGCGTGTCGCTGTCGTTGCCCATGGTCACGACCCAGATCCGGGGCGTGCCCAGGCAGGCGGTCGGCACCGGGCAGGCCGATGCGAACAGGTCACCGCGCTCGACGGCGTTCTTCGCGACCAGGACGTCCTGGAGGTGGACCCGCTCGGGCAGGTAGTAGCGGACCTCCAGGTCGATCATCATCCACTTGTCTTCGCCGCGGACCGGGGCGAAGCCGTCTCCCGGCCGGTACCGGTCGGCGATGAACTGCGCGGCACGCCGGCCGTCGGTGTGCTCGTGGGAGGTGGAGGTACGGAGCTTCTGCTGGTCCGGGACGCCGATCGCCGCCACCAGCACCAGCCCGACCACTCCGAGCAGCCGGGGCCGCAGGGAGTTGAGCCCCGCCGCGGCGAGGATGCACCAGGCCGACACGGTGTAGAGCTGGTACCGCTCGAAGAAGTAGACGCTGGGGCCGTGCGAGAGGACCCAGCTGATGGCGATCGGCAGGACCGCGACCGTGCCGATCTCGAAGACCGGCTGACGGCGGCGCGCCCAGCCGCCCGGGATCGCGATCAGGACCAGGAAGCAGCCGCTGACCAGCGCCGAGCCGAACAGGTTGTGCCAGTAGTCGATGTAGGTCTGCAGCCACGGGGTCTGCAGCCAGGAGATCTGCCGGCCGACCTGGCGCTGGCCCAGCAGCACGAGCGGGACCACGGGCAGGAGGCCGATCAGCACCGATGCGCCGAAGCCCAGGAGCGTTCCGCGGTTGCGGTCCCGCCGCCACTGGAAGAACACGATCACGGCGTGGCCGGACAGGAAGAGCAGCGACACCATGTGGAACAGGCCCGCCGCGGCGACCGCGACCGCGTACGGCAGCCAGCGTCGCGGAGCCGGCCGCTCCAGGGCCCTCAGCAGGAGCCACGTGGCGCAGGAGACGGCCAGCACCACGAATCCGTAGGTCCGGGCCTCCTGGGCGTACCTGGAGATCGACGGCACGACGGCGAAGAGCAGGCCGGCGAAGAGCGCGGTGCGGGTGTCGAACATCTTGCGCGCGGTCAGCGCCACGAACACCGCCGCACCCGTCATCGCCAAGGCCGACGGGAGCCGCATCACCGCGGGGGAGTCGCCGAGGACGGCGATCCAGTAGTGCATGAACAGGTAGTAGGCCCCGGAGACGGCGTCGACGTGCTGGAGCATGTCGAACAGCTCGCCGGTACTGCGGGTGGCGGCGCTCCAGGTCGCGTACTCGTCGCGCCACAGCTGCGGCCGGGCGCTGCCGCGCACCCCGAGGGCGAGCGTCAGCAGGGCGGGCCAGAGCCAGAAGGTGCGGCCGGCCAGTGCCGTGAAGCTCGCGGTCCGTCCGGTCCGCGTTCCGTTGCTGCCGCCCCCCGGGCCACTGCGAACGGGAGCCGTGGCGCTGGATGTCATGTCGTCCAAACCCTCCGAGCCGTGTCTGCACGGCGAGACTGGGTGCACCTGCACGGCTCCGCGGGACGTCCCCCGGCCGCGCGGTCCGCTCTCCCGACGGAACCGTGGCACCGCGTCGATCGTCACGC